>NZ_CAUWHO010000058.1:0-10794 GCF_963558545.1 uncultured Tyzzerella sp.
ATTCAAGCTATAAAAGAGTAATTAATTATAAATGGGAAATAAAAGAAGAAGATAAGGGACTTTTACTAAAAAATATAAATAAAACTTTAGGTAAAGATTATGAAAGTTTAAAATCTTATTTATATAATAGGATAGTAGAAGAAATAAGTAATCGAGATGGTTATTTTGATAATATTGAAATTAGCGAAGAAAATAGAATTAAGGCTTATGGTATAGCATTGTCAAGTATAGAATATATGGTATTAAAAAAGTGTAATATTGAATTTAACTTGCCAGAAAACATAAATTTTGATACTATAAAAGATATTAAAGTATTTTCAAAAGTTGGAAGTTTGGCAACAGATATATCAAGGGACATATTAAGAGAAATGTTCCTACAAGTAAAAAAACTTGAAAAAGAAAAAGAACGTAAAGGAGAGGTAGAGAATGGACGAGAAGTTAATACAAGCAATGCACAAGGCAATAGCAGAGGGCAGAACAAAGATAGAAACGACACCGACAGGTTGGGAGATAGAATACTTCGAGGACGAGGAAACGGGACTATGGTATCCAATGTTCGAGCTGGAGGAGGAAGTGGAAATCGAGCCGAGCCAAGTACCTTATGGAATGATGTGGAAAGAGTACCTAATGGAGAACAAAAGGCACGAGATAACAACATTAGTAATGACAGGGGAACTGAACAAGAGAATGCTAGAGATACAGGAAATGGCAGAGAGCTACAAGGAGAAAATAGTGAAACAATTATTAGAGGAACAACCAATGCCACCGTCAGACAAGACGCTAGAGAGAGCATCACATCTAACACATATACATCAGATAGCAGAGGAAATGACAATCAAGGATATAATAGAGAAAATAGTATAAATAATAGTGAGGAAATGCAAGAGCCTAGTGAAAATATAGGCTCTTTTTCTATTGAAGAAAAATCTAATGAAGAAGTAGAAATAGAAGATATGATTAGCTACATTAATGAAAATGTAGGTAAGGAAATAGATATAAAAGATTTTGATGAAGTAGATGAAGATAATTTTATACTATTTAAAGAAATTTTATTAAATCTTATAACAAAAGAAAATATTGATGGAAGAAATACTTTATATTTAATTGATAGTTTAGATAAAGATATAGATAATCAAGAAAAAGGAGATTATGTAAAAGACTTTTTTAAAGATTTAGATTTTTCTTATTATGATGAAACTTTAGGGATTAATATAGAAGTACAAGCTAATGAAAATGGTTTAACATTTATTAATGAAGATATAGGAGTAAAATTTACCTATGAATATTTACAAGAAAAATTACAAACAGCTATTGAAGATGGTGTGTATGAAAATTATGTTAATGAAATAGGTGATTATAATATACCAGATGAAATAGAAGAAATGGAACAAGAGATTTCAAATCAAGAACTATTTGAAACGGAATATTATGATAATGAAATAACAGAAGATTTTACACTAAATGATAGCATAGAAGAAACTCAAAATTATGTTTATAGTGAAGAGCATAACCTATATGATGGTGGAATTAAAACAAGGGCAAGAAAAAATATTGAAATAATAACACTATTAAAGGAAATTGAAGAAGAAAACAGACAAGCAACATCAGAAGAACAAATAGTATTAGCTGGTTATAATGGCTTTGGAGGACTTGCAAATGTACTAGGCAATAAAATTGGTTTTGAAGAAGAATATCAAACGTTTAAGAATATTTTAACAGAAGATGAGTTTAAATCAGCAAGTAAATCCACAACAACTGCATACTATACCGAACAAAAAATAATACAAGCTATGTATAAAGCACTTGATAATTTTGGCTTTGAACAAGGTAAAATACTAGACCCTAGTATGGGAACAGGCAACTTCTTTTCTGCTTTACCTAATAAGATGAAAAATTCTACCCTTTATGGAATTGAACTAGATAGTATTACAGGAAGAATAGCAACACAGTTATATCCAAATGCTAATATTAGTATACAAGGCTTTGAAGAAACAAATTATCCAAATAACTATTTTGATGTAGCTATATCAAATATACCTTTTAATAATTTACAAATAAATGACCCTAATTATAATAAATACAATTTTAAGATACACGATTATTTTATAGCTAAAATGATAGATAAAGTAAAGCCAAATGGTATTGTTGGAATTATTGCTACTAAAGGTGTACTTGATAAAAAAGATAGTAGTTTAAGAAAATATGTAAATGAACGAGCCGAACTTGTAGGAGCTATAAGACTACCCAATAATGCTTTTAAACAAATAGCAAATACTGAAGTTACAACAGATATAATCTTTTTTCAAAAAAGAGAGCAACCTTTATTAGAAATAGAAAATAATGCAAGGTGGCTTAACATTTCTGAAGATAAAAATGGAATACCTATTAATAATTATTTTATTGACAACCCTCAAATGATTTTAGGAAAAATGATTTTTGATAGGAGTATGTATGGTAATGAAACAGAAACAGCTTGTAAGCCCTTTGAAAATACTAATCTTTATAACCTTTTAAATAATGCAATAGAAAATTTACATTGTACTTATAAATATTATGAAGTGGAAGAAGAAAAAGAACAAAGTGATACAAGAGAAGTTGTAAATATAGAAAATAATATTAGAAATTTATCTTATGGGATAATTGGTAATCAAATTTATTATAAAGAGAATTACCAATTAATTAAACAAAATATAACAGGTAAAAAAGCTGAAAGATTAACAGGTTTAATAGGTATAAATGAGGCTTTAAGAGATATAATAGATTTTCAAACTAACGAAGAAATAATTAAAAATTATACAACAGAACAGTTTAATATTGAATTACAAAATAAAATACAAATTTTAAATGAAAAATATGATAAGTTTGTAACGAAAAATGGTTATATAAATGATAAAGCTAATATTAGTGTATTTAGAAATGATATAAGCTATCCACTTTTAACATCTATTGAAAAAGAAGTAAATGGAAAGTTTGAAAAGACAGACATATTTTATAAGCCAACAATAAAAATAAAAAAACAGTTTACAGTTGAAAATGCTGAAGATTGTTTGAAAGTTTGTCTTAATAATTTAGGACGAGTAGATATTGAATATATGAGTAACATATATAATAAGCCTAAAGATGAAGTAATAAAAGAACTAGGAAATAAGATATTTCAAGACCCTATACTTTATAATAAAGATGATATATATACAGGATATGTAGTAGCAGATGAATATTTAACAGGATATGTAAAAGATAAATTGGCTATTGCAAGAGAAAAAGCAAAAGAGTTTCATATATTTGAAAGAAATGTTCAAGCACTAGAACAAGTACAACCAATACCATTAAAGCCTAGTGAAATAGGTTTTACTTTAGGTTCTAAATGGATACCCTCAGATATTTATAGTAAATTTATAGAAGATTTATTAGAAATTAAAGTTTCTTCAAGTGAATATACAGACTTACATTATTTAGAATATAATGGAGAATATTATATTGAGGGTAAAAATCGTAGTGGTTTAAAAATAAGAGAAACTTATGGTACAAAAAGAATGAATGCCCTTGAAATTATAGAAAATACATTAAATTTAAAGCCTATTAGAATTAATGATAAAGTAGAAGAATTAAATAAAAAAACTGGAGAAATTAAAGAAAAATATGTATTAAATGTTAAGGAAACTATACTTGCAAAAGCTAAACAAGAAGAAATAAAAACAGCTTTTCAGAAGTTTATAGGTAATGATAAAAACAAGTTAGAATATTTAACAAATATTTATAATGAAAGATTTAATAATTTTGTTAGTAGAAAATATGATGGAAATAATCTTGAATTACCTAATATATCCAAAGATATTACATTAAGAGATTATCAAAAAGATGTAATTGCAAGAGCTATTTATTCTAACTCAAATGTACTTATAGCACACGAGGTTGGAGCTGGGAAGACTTTTAGTGCAATAGCATCAGTATATGAACAAAAAAGGCTAGGAATAATAAATAAGGCTTTAATAGTAGTACCTAATCATTTAACAAAACAATGGGGGAATGAATTTTTAAGGCTATATCCTAATGCAAATATTTTGGTAGCTAGAAAAAGTGATTTTGAAAAAGAAAATAGACAAAAATTTATTTCTAAAATAGCAACAAATAATTTTGATGCTATAATTATGAGCCATACAAGTTTTGAAAGAATAGTAATATCTAAAAAAACTAGAGCTAATGAAATAGATAAAGAAGTAGAAAATATTACAAAACATTTAAAAGAAATGTCTTTAATAACAGGCAAAACAAGTTGGAATGTAAAAGAATTAGAAAAAATTAAAAATAATTTAATAGTTAAAAGAGAACTTCTTTATAAAGAAGAAGTTAAAGATAAACATATAGATTTTGAGCAGTTAGGTATTGATTGTCTTGTTATTGATGAAAGTCATAGATATAAGAACAGAGAAATATATACTAAAATGGATAGAGTAGCAGGTATAAATACATCTAAAGCACAAATTGCAATGGATGCTCATTTAAAAGCACAATATATAAGTAACTTAAATAAAGGAAAAGGAGTTATATATTTAACAGGAACACCAATTACTAACTCAATGAGTGAATTATATGTTATACAAAGTACCTTACAACCAAAAGATTTAGAAAAGAAAGGTATAGGAACGTTTGATAAATGGGTAAGTACATTTGGTGTAGTAGAGGAAAGTGATGAAATAAAGCCAGAGGGTACAGGATACCAAAAGAAAATGAGGTTATCAAAGTTTTATAACTTGCCTGAACTTATGAAAATGTTTAATAATATAGCTGATATAAAAACTGCAGAAACGTTAGACTTGCCACGCCCTAGTTTAAAAACAGGTAAAGAACAAATAATAAAAGCAGAACTAACAGAAGACCAAAAAGCATATGTTGATTTACTTGTTGCTAGAGCGGAAAATATAAGGGATGGTATAGTAGACCCAGAAATAGATAACTTTTTAAAAATAATACTTGAGGCAAGGCTATTATCAATAGACCCACGAATTTTAGATGATAAAATACCTTATAATCCAAATACAAAATTAAATATATGTGCAAGAAAAGTAGCTGAAATATATCACGAAACAGCAGAAAATAAAAGTACACAAATTATATTTTGTGATAGTGGAATACCTAAAGATAATAAATTTAATTTTTATGACGCATTTAAAAAAGAACTTTTAGAAAATGGTGTTTCAAAAGATGAAATTGCTTATATACATAGTGCTAAAACAGATGAACAGAAAGAAAAGCTATTTGAAAAAGTAAGAAAAGGAGAAATAAGGGTACTTATAGGAAGTACAGAACGAATGGGAGTAGGTACAAACGTACAAAATAAACTTTATGCATTGCATAATATCGATATACCTTGGGTGCGACTTGAAGTCGCATAGATAATTGTTTAACTAAATAAAGATTAAACCCACTATTCCGTTAGTGGTAGCCTAATACCACCTGCTTTGCTAGTAATAGCAATGTTAGGAAGCTGGTATGACAATGTAGCCCTCCACGAAAAGTGGTTAAGTCAAAGTCGTGAGGCAAAGACAAATCTGCAAGCAACAATGCGGTTAGGGAGCTAGGCTTAGTAGTATGGCTAACATATGTGAACTGTCATTTAAACGTCGTAACGTCCAACGAGCCAAAGTTGCTGATAGGCTCTAGCCCAAAATGGGAAGCGGTCAGATAATTCTTTCCATGGTAGAATTACACGGATATAAGCACCGTCGGCGAATGAGACAGAGCCTAACCTACTATTGTTATCTATGTGGAACAAGGTAAGCCTGTATTTCTCCTAATTATTTAGGAAAGTATTTCGTAAGAGATACCGATAGAAGTGCAGGTATAGGATTGTAGAAAAAGCGAATGTCATTTTGTAATGAAATGAATAGGGGTTCAAAATTTGCCCTAACTCGAAAGGGTGCAGACTTCTACATAAGGTAATTCTTTACAAGAAACTTATAGAATTTTTGAAAGGAGTAAAGCAAATGAACATTAATAAAACAATGTGTGCAACTACTGACCCTAGCTTTGCGTGGAAATCCATTGATTGGAAAAAGTGCGAAGCACAGGTTAAAAAACTACAAGAACGTATTGTAAAGGCTAGAAAAGAAGGTAGACATGGCAAGGTAAAATCTTTGCAATGGACACTAACACACTCTTTTTCAGCAAAAGCAATAGCTGTAAAAAGAGTAACAACTAACGAAGGTAAGAAAATGCCTGGAGTAGACGGAGTATTATGGTCTACAGATAAAGCAAAATATGAAGCAATTCTAAGTTTGAAAAGAAATGGATATAAACCACAACCATTACGCAGAGTATTTATTAAAAAAGCAAATGGAAAATTACGTCCACTTGGAATACCAACAATGAAAGATAGAGCAATGCAAGCACTGTATCTATTAGCACTTGAACCAATTGCAGAAGTAACAGCAGACCCTCATTCTTATGGTTTTAGGAAAGAAAGATGCTGTCAAGATGCAATACAACAATGTCATACAATCTTAAGTCGCAAAAACTCTCCTAAATGGGTATTAGAAGGCGACATAAAAGGTTGTTTTGACCATATCAGTCACGAATGGTTACTTAATAATATTCCTATGGATACCAAAATCTTAAAGAAATGGTTGAAGTGTGGAGTTATTTTCAAAGGAGAATTATTTAAAACTGAAGAAGGAACAATGCAAGGAGGAATTATTTCTCCAACACTTGCTAATATGACATTAGATGGATTAAGTGATTTATTAGCCACTAAAAATAAGAGAGTAAATCGAAAAAATGAGAAGTACTCTCCTATGGTTAATATGGTTCGTTATGCTGATGATTTTATAATTACAGGTAGAACAAAAGAGACGCTTGAAGAGATTAAACCAATGTTAATAAAGTTTTTAGCTGAACGAGGATTAGAATTATCTGAAGAAAAAACTTTAATTACACATATTGATGATGGATTTGATTTTCTAGGATTTAATGTTAGGAAATTTAAAGGTGTATTACTTGCACAACCATCTAAAAAGAGTGTAAAGAAGTTTTTAGATAGTATTAGATATGTAATTGACAGCAATAAATCTTGTAAACAAGAAACTCTAATAAGGTTATTAAACCCTAAAATAACAGGTTGGGCAAACTACTATAGATGTGGAGCTTCTTCAAGAACGTTCCAAAAAGTAGATAACCAAATCTTTCAAAAACTGTGGCAATGGGCAAAAAGACGACACCCTAAAAAGGGTAAACGTTGGATTGCTAATAAATACTTTCATTTCTATAAAACTAGACGTTGGACATTTTTAGTAAAGTCTATTAAAAATGGAAAGGTGGATATATTCCCACTTAAATTTATGTTTGATACTAAAATTATAAGACATAAGAAAATAAAAAGTGAAGCTAATCCATTTGATGTAGAATGGAAATCATATTTTGAAGAAAGAATGACTTATAAAATGCTCTTATCTTTAAAAGGCAGAAAATCATTGCTTTATATGTGGAACAAGCAGAAATGTAAATGTCCCCTTTGTGGAGAAAGCATAACTGCTGAAATTCAGTGGAATGTGCGAGAACAAAAAGAAAATGGACAAATAGTTCGCTATCTTGTACACGACAAATTTTATAAACAAAATCGTTAGTTGACTAGCCGACATCTGTATTGGCAGATGTTTTGAATTGCTTGAGCCGTATGAGGGGAAACTCTCACGTACGGTTCTTAGAGGGGAAAGGGATAGTAATATCCCTGACCTACTCGACCGACCAGACCAGCTTATTCAAAGAAATGGTAGAATATTAAGACAAGGTAATGAAAATAAGGAAGTAGAAATATTTAATTACATTACTGAAGGTTCATTTGACAGTTACTTATATGTGCGACTTGAAGTTGCTTAATTAATTGTTTAGCAATAAGACTAAACCAGTCATTCCGTTGACTGAGCCTAATATCGACTGCATTACTGGTAACGGTTTTGTAGTAAGCCGATATGAAAATGTAGCCCTTTAAAACCAAATCGTGAGAGGAGGTTGTTACTGTTAGCAGTGAAACGGTTAGGGAGCAGGCTTGATAGTATGGTTAATGAAAATGAACTACTGATAAACGTCGTTAATCTGAATAGGCTAAAACTGTTGATAAGCCTAAACCAAAAGGTGTACAGTTGGATAACTCTTTATATAGTAGGGTTACACGGACATAAAACTGTCGGCGAAGAGGTAGAACCTAACCTATCAATTTGTTAATTAAGTAGAACAAGGTAAGCCCATATTCTCGCTTTATAAAGCAAAGTTGACCGTAAGGAAAACCGATGGGAGTGTGGGTAAAGGAAAGTGGAGAAAGCGAAAGCCGTTTTGTAATGAAACGGATAGAGATTTAAATGTTATCCTCACACGAAAGTGGGCAGACTTCCACTAGGTTTTTAATCACAAGATAATCTTTAGAATTTTGAAAGGAGTAAAGCAAATGAACAGTAAAATGTGTGCGACTACTGACATAGAAAAATGCTGGTTTCAAATAGACTGGAACAAAGCAGAAAAATATGCTGAAAACCTACAGATACGTATTGTGAAAGCTCATAAACAAGGCAGAAAATCAAAAGTTAAATCTTTACAATTTCTGCTCACAAACTCGTTTTATGCTAAAGCATTAGCAGTAAAACGTGTTACTCAAAATAAGGGTAAAAATACGGCAGGTGTTGATGGCGAATTATGGCTAACACCATCTGCAAAATATAAAACAATTTTCAAACTACAAAAAAGAGGATATAAACCAAAACCATTAAAAAGAATTTATATTCCTAAAAAGAATGGTAAGAAAAGACCTTTAAGTATCCCAACAATGACTGATAGAGCAATGCAAACATTGTATAAACTTGCATTAGAACCTATAGCAGAAACAACAGCAGACCCTAATTCATATGGTTTTAGGGCTAAAAGATGTACACAAGATGCTATAGAACAATGCTTTATAAGTTTAAATAAAAGGAAATCACCAAAATGGGTACTAGAAGGAGATATAAAAGGTTGTTTTGATAATATAAGTCATCAATGGATATTAGAAAATATACCAATAAATAAAAAAATATTAAAGAAATGGCTAAAAAGTGGATATATAGAAACAAAAAGACTTTTCCCAACAAGAAAAGGTACGCCACAAGGTTCAGCTATTTCTCCAATAATATGTAATATGGTACTAGATGGAATAGAAAAAGAATTAAAATCAAAAATACGTAAATATAAAATTAAAGGTAAAGTATATTTTCCTAAAGTTAATTTTATAAGATATGCTGATGACTTTATAGTTACAGGATACAGTAAAGAAATTTTAGAAGATAAGGTAAAACCTATAATAACGGAATTTCTTAAAAAACGTGGGCTAGAACTATCGGAAGAAAAAACTATAATAACTCATATAGAAGATGGTTTTGATTTTCTAGGCACAAATATTAGAATGTATAATAATAAACTTTTAATAAAACCATCAAAAAAGAACTTTAAAAATGTTATTGATAAGATAAGAAATATTATTAAAACAAACAAAACCATTAAACAAGAATTTTTAATAAACAAACTTAACCCAATAATAAGGGGTTGGGTAAACTATCATAAATATAATGTTTCATCAAAAGCATTTGAAAAACTAGACTATGAAATATGGAATTGTTTATGGAAATGGTGTAAAAGAAGACACCCAAATAAAGGTAGAAGATGGATAGCAAAAAAATATTTTCATTTAATAGGGCAAAGAGCGTGGACATTTAGTAAAGCATTAGAAAATAAAAAAGATGAATATATACGCCTTATATATGCTACAGATACAAATATTAGAAGATTTACAAAAATTAAATCTGAAGCTAATCCATTTGATGAAAACTGGCAAGATTATTTCTTAGAAAGAGAAGAAAAGAAAATGTTAAACAACATTAAAGGTAGAAAAATTCTTGAAAAACTATGGAAAGAACAACAAGGAAATTGCATTAAATGTGGCAATAAAATAACAGTAGAAACAGACTTTAGGCTACAAAAAGAAAATAACAAAATATATTTTGTACACCCTTATTGTTATAAAAAATCAAATAAAAATGAGCTGGTTCTTGAAGATTTATAAGAGAAATTTTAAAAACTTGAGCCGTATGAGAGGAAACTCTCACGTACAGTTCTTAGGGGGGAAAGTTGTAGTAATATAACTGACCTACCCGACCAAATTTTAGAAAACAAACAAAAGTTTATTTCACAGGTAATGACAGAAAAATCCCCTCTTATAAGTTGTGATGATATAGACGAAGTTGTGCTTAACTATGCAGAAATAAAAGGGCTTGCTATGAACAATCCATTTATAAAAGAAAAAATGCAAGTAGATACAGAAATAAATAAACTTACTCTTTTAAAATCAAGTTGGCAAGAAAGTAAAGAAAAACTTAAAAATATAATAAAAGATACACCAACAAAAATAGAAAGGTTAAGTAATTCTCTTGAAAAAGTAAAACAAGATATAGAAACTTATAGAGTAAATAAGCCTATTGATTTTAAAATAACTTTAAATAATAAGGTATTTTTGGATAGAACAAAAGCAGGCGAATACTTAAATACATTAATTAAAAATATAGCAAAAGAAAAGCCTACTGATGATATTGAAGAAATAGGTATTTTTAGTGGTTTTAAAGTAGGATTTACTTATACAATGGGTGTATCTAAAATTTATTTAATATGGGAAAAAACTTATTCAAAAGATTTAGGTGTATCTGATATAGGAAATATTACAAGGCTTGAAAATTTAGCAGATGATATAGTAAAAGAACTAGAATTATATGAAGAAAGACT
>NZ_CAUWHO010000059.1:0-10714 GCF_963558545.1 uncultured Tyzzerella sp.
CAATACACATAACTATTCGCTAAATGAAACTTTAGCGAATAGTTATGTAATAATAATGAAATATTCTTATATATTATATAATAATAAAAAGTATCTAATGTATAGCTAGATACTTTTTATTATTACAATCAAAATAATTAATTATTATTTATCTTTATTGATAATTTCTTTTATTATTCTAGTTACTTGTATTATTATTGTTGGTATTAAAGATAACCATAAAACATATAATAAATTATTTATACTTAAAGGTTCTACATCAAATAACCCTTGTAAAGCTGGAATTAATAATACAGATAATAACAATACAAATCCAATAATTATTGCATATATTATATATTTATTGCTAAATATACCTTGTTTTAAAATAGATTTTCTACTTCTAGAATTAAAACTATGCCATAACCTAGCTAAGCATAATGTGGAAAAAGCCATTGTACTAGCTGTTTCATTATTAGTTTTTAAACCTATATAAAATGCTATAATAGTAAATATTCCTATATTTAACCCGTGTAAAATTATTTCTCTAAAAAACTCTTTTGTTAAAATATTTTCGTCAGATTTTCTTGGCTTTTCTTTTATAATATCCTTTGTAGGATTATCCATACTTATAGCAATTGCTGGCAAACTATCTGTTAAAAGATTTATAAAAAGCAAATGTACTGCACTAAATGGCATTGGTAAAGCCATAATAGATGTATATAAAACGGACAATATACCAGATGTATTGCCAGACAATAAAAATTTTATAGAATTTTTAATATTTGCATATATATTTCTTCCATTTGCAACAGCTTTTATAATTGTTGCAAAATTATCGTCTGTTAATATAACAGATGCAGCATCTTTAGATACATCTGTTCCTGTTATTCCCATAGCTATACCAATATTAGCACTTTTTAAAGCTGGAGCATCATTTACGCCATCTCCTGTCATAGCAACAATATTACCTTTTTCTTGCCAAAGATTAACTATCCTTATTTTATGTTCTGGAGAAACCCTTGCATAAACAGATACTTTATATAATATTTTGCTAAGCTCTTCATTAGACATACTATCAAGGTCTGTACCTGTTAAAGACATATCACCATCTTTAAATATACCTATTTTTTTAGCGATAGCTGTAGCTGTTACCTTATGGTCACCTGTTATCATAATTGGTAATATACCTGCCATATGGCAATCTTGTACAGCTTGCATAGATTCTTCTCTTGGAGGGTCTATCATAGATATAAGCCCTACAAATGTTAAATTATGCTCGTTTTCAAAATTTATTTCTATATTATCAATTTGTTTTTTAGCAAAAGCTAAAACTCTTAATCCGTTTTCACTCATTTTTTGATTTATATTTTTAATATTTTCTATATCTTCGTTTGTTATAGGATATACTTTTCCATCTTTTAGTATATTGTCTACCCTATTTAATATAACATCTATTGCCCCTTTAGTAAGCATAACATATTCATTGTTTAGTTTATAAACAGTAGACATAAGTTTTCTATCAGAATCAAAAGGTATCTCGGATAATCTTTTATTTTCTTCCATTATTTTGTTATAGTCAAATCCATTTTTTATATAACTTTCTACAAGGCTTGTTTCTGTGGGATCTCCCGTAGCCTTACCATTTGATATATAAGAATCGTTACATAAAACACTTATTTGTAAAAGGTGTTCTCTACTAGACTCTCCTATAAAATATTCTTCTTGAACAGTCATTTTATTTTGAGTTAAAGTACCTGTTTTATCTGAGCATATAACAGAAACACAACCAAGCCCCTCAACAGCACTTAGGTTTTTAATAATAGCATTTTGTTTAGCCATTTTTGTTGTACCAATAGCTAAAGCGATAGTTACAATAGAAGATAATGCTTCTGGAATAGCAGCAACTGCTAAAGATACAGCAAACATTAAAGAATCTAATATAGGCATATGCCTGTATAAGCTAAGTGCAAATACAACTAAACATATAGCTATTATTATTATAGATAACTTTTTACTAAAATTATCAAGGCTAACTTGTAAAGGCGTTTTTTTATTTTTAGTAAGGTTCATTAATGTTGCTATTTTACCTATTTCTGTTTGCATACCTGTACTAGTAACTAGTGCTACACATCTACCATAAGTAACTAAAGAAGATGAAAAAATCATATTTTTTCTATCACCTAAAGAAATATTTTCTTCTTCTATTTTTTCTATAAATTTATTTACTGCTTCAGATTCTCCAGTTAATGCACTTTCGTTTACTTGTAAAGAAAAACTTTCTACAACCCTTGCATCTGCTGGTACAACATCTCCTGCTTCTACTACTATTAAATCCCCTATTACTAAATCTTTAGCTAATATTTCTTCTCTTCTTCCATTTCTTATAACCTTAGCTACTGGTGCATACATATTTTTTAAGCTTTTTAAAGATTGCTCTGCTTTAAAATATTGTACTGTACCTATTATAGCATTTAATATTATTACACAAAATATTACTATGCTACTTTCAATATTACCTGTAATTATAGATATAATTCCTGCTACTATTAATATAATGATTAACAAATCTTCAAATTGAGATAAAAAAACTTGTAATGGGCTTTTTTTCTTTTCTTCTTGAAGTACATTATATCCATACTTTTCATACCTTTTAGGTAATTCATCATTTTTTAAGCCTTCTTTTTTAGAATTTAATTCTAAAAAACTCTCTTCTACACTTTTATTATAAAAGTTCATATATTTTCTTCCTTTCTTTTAAAATATTTGATAGAAGACAAAAATAGCAAGACTTCTATCAAAATAATTTGATAAAAGTCTTGCTATTTAAAGTAAATGCGAGTTAAAAAACTGTAATGACGCAAGTTACTACAAGATGAATCTTGCTAGCTACTCCCTTTTTCAATACATCTAATGTATCATAAAAATATATATATGTCAATATTAATTTTTATTTATTTTTTAAATCCTATAATAATGTAATATAAAATATTACTATAAAAATAATACATTAGATTTTTTAGCCAATTCTTCTATTTTATTTAAATAATAATAGTATATATCTTCAGTATTTTTTACATCTTCAATAATTTGTTTAGTTTCATTTTGTGTTAATTTTATATAACTTTCATCTTTTTGAGTATAGTATATTTTTTGATAATATTTTTCCTTTTTTATATTTAACTCTTCATAAATTATTATGTATTAAAATAATACTATTTTTTAATACATAACTAATATTCCCAATTGTTGCCCCATTAATTATATTAGCTATAAAAGTTGCACTAATTAAATTGATAGGAATATCAATAAATCGAATTAGTACATTAATGATAGTTAATTTATTCAAGTTTCTTTTAATTAAATTGTAATAACTATCCATTTTTAATAATATATCTAATTTAATTATAATAAATTACAGATATTATGTTTATTAATATTATTATCAAAAAATTTATCCAAATTAGATATTTTCTCCTTTAAATAATCCATTTTATTTCCATTTATATTTCTTTTAAATCATTAATTTCACATAAGCAACATTCATTAGGTAAAAACCCATAGGATTTTATTTTTTATAAGGTGTTATTGTATAATCTAATAATCCTGCTCCATATCCTAAACACATATTATATTTAACTAGGTTTATACGCATTAGTAAATTTATGAACTGTTTTATATTAGATTTTATTAGTAACTATTACTTTTAATAAAACTAATCAAATTTACCACATATTTAGTTAAACTTTTATTTAATTGACATAAAACAATACCTGGTATTTCCATCTATACTAAAACCAATATTAATTTTATTATTTGTATATGGTGGATTTATTGCAATAATATCAAATCTAGAGCAAATAATCTCCTTGAAAAATACTTCATTGATGTTAATATATCTTTATGCCCTTTTCAATCCGTTAATATTAATTTATATGATTTAATATAACCACTCTATCAACTAACCTTGCATATTTTTAGCCAGTCAACTCGACTCTCATTTTCGCTATTTCATCATATCCACAAAACGAAAAAATCTGAGAGCAAGAAAATAACTTTAAGCTCTCAGAAATGCCTTATTTTAAAGACTTTTTAAGTATTTAGTTCTGTACTTTAGACAGCAATACCACGCATTCGACGTGGCTCGATACGACAGGAAGTACGTCTTTGTAGTTTTTAACACTCTGTCCGTATGCCCAAACATATCGAGCACGTTTTAACAGTTGCCTTTTGTTATCGTTATATAGTAGTCATGTTTCACGTTAAAGCACGTGCACAGGACGCACAACCGACAATCTATCTTCGCTAATCAAATTGCCCTTTAAATACTTTTCAAAAATCCCAAGAGATAAAAACGTCACTATCCCATCAGTATCTTGAAATTCTATTTCTATCGGCTTAGAGGAAATAAATAACATATGAACTGATATGTCATCTGCTTCATTAATGAAACTTTTTATTTTTTCTGGTTCATTCATTACCAAGTCGTATCGTTCTCTGCAATGCGTATAGTATCCACCTTTTCCAAATATTTTGTTATAATCGTTCACTAAACCACTTGAATTTAAGGAATCGGAAAAATACTTTGATTCTATCAGAAACAATTCCTTCTTATCTGCAACATAAAAAACTATATCATAATCTCCATAATTTTTTTCTTTTTGCCCAAAGATTCTCTGGTAGTCAACATTTTTCAAATCTATCGTTCCAGAATAATTAGATCAAAGGATTTCTTGAATCTTTGCGACCAGAATATTCTCTGATAAATCTTCGTTCCTTTTTTCCATGGCTTGTCTTAATTTATCAGTCTTATTTGGATTTGTGTAACACATACCACCATTGCTAAAGTATGAAACCCATAATTGCTTTGCTTGTTCTAAAGCTCCATAATTAATCAAAACATTTCCATCATCTAATCCAATGAATGGCCTAATCTCATGACGATATTTGTTCGCTCCGATTATCCATATAATCTCTTCATTTTTTCTAAGGTGTTTTTCAAGTTTTTCTCTTGTTAATACAAAACTATTATAGCATGCTTCTCCATCAACCCTGGGATTGGTGTAAGAACCACATAATTTGATAAAATGTTCTTTTGTAATTACAGTTAATGATTTGTAGTCCCCTCTTAACTGATCTTGTTCAAAAGACTGAAGAACCGCAAGCCATAGTAAAAATTCAACTTTATTGGTATCGTAGAATCCTTTACCAAATTCAGTAGAATTTGCATCTGTTGTTAATGGGATATCCACTAAATCACTCTGATTTCCGGTTATTACAGTATCAAAATAAATTACCGGATGATATTTCAGTACTTCTGTAGGATTATCGTCCTATAGTGTAATATCCAATCCATAAAAAGTGTTTTGCACACTTAAATCTTTTGATAACATCAATAACGATATTGCCTGTGAAACAAATCCGTAGATATACATGTCAATTAGTAGGTCTCCATCCATTACAAATTCTTTTTTGACGTTTAAATTTTGGCTACATACATCATGTTGCAACAGCACACAATTTTCGATCCATATATTGCATGCATCAATTATATGTCTCTGGATATTTCTATTATTTTCAAATAATTTAACTGCATCTTCCGAAGCATTGCTATTCTTTACAAATTTTAAACGTATCTCCTTTTCCTTCAAGTATTGGGAATGCACTTCACCAAATATGAAGTAAAGTTTCAACAACATACCATACGTACTTTCGCTTTTAATACGATGTATCATTTTTGCCTGAATTGAATCAGAAATATTCATCAGCAAGCTTATAGCATCATCTCGATTGTCTATAGTCGTTATTTCATCACCAAAGTATGACGTGTATTTCTTTTGTATCATTCTATGTGAAATACGAAAATCTTTCCAAAAAGATCTCCCTCCAAAAATAACCATGTTTTCATTTCTCCTTTTGGGCCATAAAAAGAAATTCTTATATACAAGTTGTAAAGTCTTTATCCATGAATTACTTATTCCATTCGCTTTTCTATTTCCGCAATCAACGTAATGTCCGCCGGCAACCACTGAACATCATAAAGAATGTTCTTTGTAAGCCAACGTGCTGATTCTGCCTCCAGCAGCTTCAGATCTCCTTCAATCACTTCACACCAGAAACAATCCATTGACAGGTGAAAAGTTGGATAATCATATTCAATAGTACCAATCAACTCTCCAACCTTGATGTCCGTTTCCAGTTCTTCTTTTATTTCTCTGATGAGGGCTTGCTGCGGTGTTTCTCCGGCTTCTACTTTTCCACCCGGAAACTCCCACTGGTCCTTAAATTCGCCATAACCTCTAGCTGTAGCAAATATCTGCTTTTTTTCATCGAGTGAATCGCAAATTACTGCCGCTACTACCTTTACTGTTTTCATAGCTGCCTCCGTTTAAATAAACTCAAGCAGCTTATTATTCATGCAAAACTCATAACCCATTTTCTTAAGACCTACTTTATCAAACTCCACTGCAATAGAAGTTCCTTCAATAGCTGTAATAACTCCGTTTCCAAAGGACTTATGCTTTACCTGCTTTCCAACTATATCAGCAGGAATAACTACAGGCGGCTTTGGTTCAGGCTTAGGAATAACAGGTTGCATTACAACTGGTGTTTTTCCTTTATTCTTTTTTCTATCTGCCAGCATTTTTGCGTATTCTGCATCTACGTTTTTACCACGAGACTTATAGTCTTCCATATCCTTAAAGACAAACATCTGTGGCTTCTGAACATCATTATCCGGCACTGGACGAATAGGGAACATCCAAACCATTCTGTCATTCCCATCTTCGCCAGGTTGTGTTTCTGTATAAGGCTTGCTTACCAGCTCGATTCTTCCACAATAAATATATTCGCATGCGTCTATTACCTCAAACAGGTGTACATCAACACCGTTTTTTCCGCACTCGGCTAATGTAGCATTCTGTGCCCAGTTAATATCCTGGTCACCGGATTTTCCCATACCTGTATAATGCAACACGCCACCAATCCACTTATCGTGATAAATTCCTTTTGTATAATCAGATACAATAACAAGCGTATTGGTAGTTCTTGAACGACGCATTCCGCCCATATTACCACACTTGAAAATCTCTACAATATCTGCGTTTTTTAATATTTGTCCTATTTTTAATCCCGGATCGAATGCCATTATTCACACCTCCTCATTAAGTCCAGCTTTTATCTTTGAGTAATTCGGCTAGCTGCTCGACTTCAGGTATTTCATCACTTCCTAAAAGAGCAGATAAGTCAAAGATTCTTGTTCCCATAGAACCGCCAGATGATATTTTCTTAAAGTCTGTTTCATAAAATTGTTCAACAAAGAAATATCTGTGCCCCACTGTTCTTAAATCATATCCATGAGAATCGCCATCAGCCATTGCCTTTGCAATTATCTGTTTACGTTCCTCTGTTAGCTCACCGAACTCTGGAGTATATTTAACGCCTGATTCTGTTTCAACTGCAGTAATGCGAGCACAAATCTTTCCGATAGCGCGCACACTCTTTTGCTTATATAAGCCAAGATAGTCATGAACCCTAAAGCCACGTTCCGACTTATCATAATAAATATTGTTTCTGATATTAAAATCAATTGTTGTACCTGCAAGTTGCATACGCAGATACTTCCAGGAATCAGACACAGGTATCAAACCATCTTTATAGCAGTATTTTAGGTAATCCTCCAGCACATCTTGCATTTCATAATCTCTATCATCAATAAAATCACCGATAGCATTCGCCATCATTTTAAAGGTTGTATTGATGTGGATTACCGGATACGTCTGAGTCTCGTTATATTCTTTTAACTGCTTTTCAAAATCAGCCAGCTTTTCATCTGCCATCAATTCTGAAGCAAGTGTTATCATTATCTTATTCTTTTCATCACCAAAGGACTTCAAATGTCTCATCAGCTGGTCATAATAAAACCAATCTGTCAGTTTTGTTTCTACAACAATTTTAAATCCCTTCTGGGTAATCGTTGCATCAGGTATGCTATCTATACTCTTTTCCTGTAATGTAAAAACAAGCTCAGGTTCAAAGGAATCAGCAAAGTATTCTGATTTCAAAAATCTAAAAAACTTATCCGATGAATATGAGTATAAACGTGACAAAAGCAGCATTGTATTCGCTGTTGCTACGTTTTCTTTTTCATGGTATCTCTGGAAATAATGTATCTTCATTATAACACCCTACCTCCGAAATTCTTATCTATTTAGGTACCACACATAATGGTCGAATTTTCTTTTTCTGTTTTCTACAGTTATACCGAGCTCATCTAGCTTACCGGTTATGTAGTCATTGTAGTCCTTGTAATTAAAGCTATCCTGCCATCTTTGAATCTGGCCCCTTGTTATACCATCAAAATATCTTGGAAGATATTCCTTTAAAATCGTATCTAAGATTGAAAAATCATCTCTACCATATAAATTGCTGTTATGGTAGCAGCAATATTTTAAGGCAAACGAAAAGAGATTTATTTCCCCGTTGCTACGTGCAATGATATTTACAACCTCTGGATCGCCATTCTTTATTCTTTCATCAACATCCGGAATGGCCGCTATAATTTCTGCAAGCTCTACCATACTAATCTTGCTCTTATGTTGAGATAAATGTGTGGAATTAGTAATATCAATAAGCCCAACCTTCATAGCTACCACATCCGGATCTGTGTTTAACGGAAACTTCTTCAAACACCTTGTTATCAAATCCGTTTCCGGACCATAGTTATTCGTCCCCTGAACCAAAGCCTCCACCTCTTCAATAGCCTCATTTGATACAACATCACCAGAAACATCTCTTGGTGCCTTTTTGTTAGCGGTGCTTACTTTTTCAGGTGCTTTAAACGCTTTACCCGTTAATGAGTAATATGAAGGATTGCTTCCAGTACGAATAACAACTCCTTGCTCCACCAGAGCCATAAGTGCTGAATAAACATTAGGCCCATGCTGTTTATCAACATAGATACCCTCCGCTAATGCACTCTGTGTCATAGCATTATTCAAATTAAGCAAGTTTACTATATCTTCCTTCCGGCTCATCCGCGCACCTTCTTACTGTTCCTTAGTCTTTATATATTTTCCACTTTTGACTCTCTGGTAATCTGGTTTTTCTGCGTCAGCAGGAATGGCCCAATAGGAACCAATCTTCAGTGCACCAGGGATACGACCTTCAGTGCATAGCACTTGTATTCTTCTAATTGAGATGCCCCATTTATCGGCTGTCTGCCTAATTGATAAATATTCCATTCTTGCACCTACTTTTCTTTGCCTATGGTTACTCCATATATTATATACCAAACCACGAACAAAATCAATCACTCCACAAGAAATGATAAAAAGCGACAAGCCCGAAAGCCTGTCGCTATAGTCTATTTGTCATTATCTTTCTATATCCAAATCCACACCCGCTTTGAAGCAAACAGTGAACTTATCTTCATACACCTGTATTTTATCAATGTATTTTCTTACCATTGACTCGTCATATTCTGTCAGCTCCTGGTTGGCTTCTTTTAAGAAGCCCTCTAATTCCTTGATACGCTTTTTGAAGCCTTCCGTTTCTGCCTTTACCACCAAAAGATCCTGCTTCTTATCTCTGAGTAGGTCAATTTCATCCGCTAAGGTGGTGTAATCTTTTTTCGCATAAGCCAGCTTCACCAGTTCTTTTTGCTTTTCCGAAAGCACCGCATTTATCTTTTTCAACTCACCGGCGTTATCGTCAGCCAGCGCTGTTTCAATATTCTGCATCAAAATGTCTAGCATTGATGAAGAGCTTCTCAGTAGCAGATTTATGGCTTTTACCGTAGTTTGCTGCAGCTCTGTTTCTTGCACTGTCGGTGCATCGCAGGCTGCTGGTCCATTTTCCACTCTGGTGCAGCAGCGCCATACGATGGAGTGTTTGCCTCGGTTATTCCATGAGATTCTGCGGTAAATGTCGCCACACTTTGAACAGGTGCAAATGCTGGAAAGTGCATATTTGCTAGAGTAAACTCTTTTCTTTTTGCCATCCTCACCGCTAAATAGGTTAGCCCTGCGCACCATTTACTCCTGGACCTGAGTGAAGATGTCTCTTGGAATAATGGCTTCCTGGCTATCCTTCACGTAATACTGCGGAACTGAACCGTCATTCTTGATTCTGGTCTTTTCAATGAAATCTGTCGGGATAGTTTTTGCAGAAGCGCGTCACCCATGTATTTTTCATTTTGAAGAATATCCTGGATTGTACTAAGGTGCCATTTGTAACGTTTGCCTCCAGTCTTGATTTTATCTCGTTCCAGCCCATTTGCTATATCTCTGAAACTGGCGCCATCCAAGTATTCTCTAAAAATACGTCTTACTATCTTGGCTTCCTCTTCTTCAATAATCAGGTTTCCTTCATCATCCTTTGTCTAACCCAGGAAGTGATTGTGGTTAACTTGTACCTTTCCGTCTTGGTATCGAAACTGCAAGCCTAGCTTTACGTTCTTAGATAATGAAGCTGACTCCTGCTGCGCTAAAGAAGCCATAATCGTTAGAAGCAGCTCGCCGCTGGCCTCAAGCGTATTGATGTTTTCCTTCTCGAAGATAATGGCGATATTCTTTTCCTTAATCTGTCTTACGTACTTCAGGCAGTCGATGGTGTTTCTGGTAAATCGGCCGATGGACTTGGTAATGACCATGTCGATTTTACCGGCCATGCAATCCTCAATCATACCGTTGAAGCCTTCACGTTTCTTAGTGTTAGTGCCAGAAATACCGTCATC
>NZ_CAUWHO010000060.1:0-10475 GCF_963558545.1 uncultured Tyzzerella sp.
TAGGCTTTGTTAAAATAGCTATTTAACTTAATATTATGCTTTTAAATAATTCATAATCTTCTAAAAATATAGCATAAATATAACTACCATAGTATGTATTATTAGAATAAACTATATTAAAATGTTTAATACTAATTTACAAGATTTATTTAAAGTTTACTTTAAAAAATTATTTCTTTTATAAGTTTTAAAGTACCTGTTTTAAACTTATATATTATACCTTTAAAATAGTTTTATATTGAATGTTAAATAAAGCTTTTTAACATATCCTTAAAGTTAGAAAACTTATTAATTTTTGTTCCAGATGTATTATCTAATTCAAAATATACACCTAGTTTTATATCATATACATACCAACTAGTATTATTTTCTCCTAAAAATATATATCTTTTTTGATGTTCATTTTCATAAAATATTGTATTAAACTCTATTAACCCATTTATATGATTATTCGTTTTAATACTTAATAAATCTTTATCAATGCCATATATAATAAAACCATTAAATTCTATTCCATTAAGGTTTTTTAAAAAATCTAAATAATCGTTAGGTAAAATTACACTAAAAATTTTTTCAAAAATATCTAAAAATAATTTCAAATCTTTTTCCTATACACCATCATTTATTTTATCTCCATATTTATCCATTTCTTTTATTAATAAATCAATTTCTTTTATATACACTTTACATTCTCCAAAAAATTTTCTAGGTATATTTTACAATTAAAAATTGTCCAGTTTATAATTATGATTTTTCTAAACTTTAAGTTTTTTGCTAACATATTTTAATATTCTCTAATTTTTCTCCATCTTTTATTTGCAATTATTTCACTTGATTTAGTATACTATTTAATTATATTTTAACACAATATTTTAATAAAGAAAATATTTATTTTATTCACGATTTAATAAACCTTATCCAAGCCCTTATCTCTCTTCCTGTTAGTTTATTTCCTAAAATATAAACTTCTATCACATAATTTTCACTTGAGCGTTTTATTATATTAAAACTATATATTATTTATTAAATGCAATTAAGCCTTTCTAATATGCCATAATATCTTTTTAGACATTTATATATAGTTTTTCTACTTATTTTATATCTTATCGAAGCTTTTATAACTCCATTTTTTATTGCATATTTAATAAAACGCCCTAGATAATACTTTATTTGTGGCAACATATATATTTTCTCCTTTTTGGTATTTCTTTTTTGTTAAATCTACTATACCACAAGGGAAAATCTTTTTTATTCTTTTTTGTTACCTATGTATTATACCTCAAGAAATTTTTTAAAAAAATTGTTAAATATCTATTGACAATATTTATAATATATATTATAATAACTAATGTCTTAAGGAACATTAGATAAGCAATAGGCCCAGATAGCTCAGTCGGTAGAGCAGAGGACTGAAAATCCTCGTGTCGGCGGTTCGATTCCGTCTCTGGGCATATGCGGGTGTGGTTCAATGGTAGAACATCAGCCTTCCAAGCTGAGGACGTGGGTTCGATTCCCATCACCCGCTTTATCTAAAGTTATCTTTTGCGCGAGTGGCTCAGTGGTAGAGCATCGCCTTGCCAAGGCGAGGGTCGCGGGTTCGAATCCCGTCTCGCGCTTTTATGCGGGTGTGGTTCAATGGTAGAACATCAGCCTTCCAAGCTGAGGACGTGGGTTCGATTCCCATCACCCGCTTTTATAAATGAAAAAAAAGAAGTAATAAATTATTATTACTTCTTTTTTTTCATTTATAAATAATTATTAAAAATTTATAAAAAATTTTCTTATATATAAATAGAAAAACATCTCTTATTACAAATATCTATAATAAGAGATGTTTAAAATGACTAGTAATTATCCTAACAAAAATATAACATATACAATATATTTTTAAACTTTTATATTTAATTTATTTTGCTTAATATAAATATCTTTAAACCTTCTTCCAAAGAATATTTTGGTTTCCAGGTAGGAAGTATTTCTACATCAGAATATGGTAACATTATTGTTCTTTTTCTATAATGCAAAGCTCCATAATTAACATTAACTTTTTTATTTGAAACTTTTTCATATAACTTAACTAACTCTCTAATACTTACTCTGTTTTCAGATTTTAATGAATACTTTTTGTTTATCAAACCATTGTTTAATAACATTTCTATCCCTATTAAGTACGCATTAATAACATCATCTATATATGTTAAGTCTAGCACTTGATATCCTTCAGACATATTTAAAATATCATTACTTAAAGAATATCTATAGATTAAATTCAATATTTTATTTCTAGTATCATTAGGGCCATAAGTATCAAATAATTCTATTGTTACATAGGATATATTATAATCCTCATTATAAAATTGTAACATATCTTCAAAAGTTTTTTTCATTGCAGCATATAAACATGAAGGATTATAATGTTCATTTTTATAATGCATAAAATATGTAGAAGTATTTAATATTTTATTACAATTAGAATATCTCATAGCTTCCAATATATGCATTGCAAATTTTAAATCACTATCTATTATACAATCTAAAGTATCTTTAGTATGCTCAATTATGCTAGAAGCTGCTAAATGAATAACTAAATCAAAATCATTACTGTTAAAATACTTTATTAAATTATCAATATTATTGTCATATATAAAAATATCTAATTTATCTAAAATATTCTTTATATTATTATAATTAGATATCTCCCTTGTTATTATAGACACATTATATCCCAAATCAACTAATCTATTACATAAATTAGACCCAATAAATCCTGTTCCACCTGTTACTAAAATTTTAGCCATATTAAAATACCAACTTTTTATAAATTATTATTTTTTATCGTCGTATAATTTAAACTATCTATTGCTAAATGTAGTTTCTATTTGTTTTAATGTATTATTAAGCTTTTCGGCGTGTATCATAACATCACCTTCTTTTACCTTTGTAAAAAATTCTCTATCATTTTCATCTAAGTTTTTTAATACTTCCATATGTCTATCTTTTAAAACTCTAAGCCCTAACTTAGCCTCTACAAGCTCTGCTAATAAACATACTGCATTATAGTTAAAGCTTTCATCTGTTAAATGATATTCCTTTCTATCTAATGTTCTAATAGTAATTCTATAAGTTCCTGTAGCTTTTTCATTAGTTGTTTTTTGAACAGCCATAGGGTTATTACTAACTCCAAAATGTTTTATTGCATGAGGAAATATAGTTTTATATACATTACCTGTTGCAACCTGACGAACAACTTTACAAATTAACATAATATCTACTCCTTTTTAATATACATAAATTTATTATACTCTATTTATTAAAAACTTACAATAATTTGTTTATACTTTTAATATTATAAAATATTAAAACACAATAGTTTCTATATTATTTATAGCATTTTCTATTAATCCATCTAAATTAGGTATACTTTTTTCTATGTTTTCAATAATACTCTTTTTAGGCTTAGTTTCTGGGTGCTTTGCTACAAATATAGTACAACAATCTTCATAAGGCCTAATAGATATATCAAAAGTACCAAGTTTTCTTGCTATATCTATTATTTCTTGCTTATCCATACTACAAAGAGGTCTAAAAACTGGTAAATCTTTAACTGCAGAGCTTATTGCCTCTATAGCTTGCATTGTTTGACTAGCAACTTGCCCTATACTATCTCCTGTAACAAGACCATTTGAGTTGTTCTTTATAGCTATTATTTCTGCAATTTTAAACATTACTCTTTTTAAAATAATAGTCATTTTTTCTGGTGGTACACTTTCATATATTTTTAACTGAGCCTCTGTAAAAGGTACTATATGAAGTTTTATTTCTCCAGTAAATATAGATAACTGCTCTGCCAAATCTATAACTTTTTGTTTAGCTCTATCTGATGTATAAGGAGGGCTATGAAAATATACAGCTTCAATACAAACACCTCTTTTAGCCATCATAAAAGCTGCAACAGGGCTATCTATACCACCTGATAATAAAACAGTTGCTTTGCCAGATGTACCTATTGGTAATCCTCCAAATCCTTTAATAAGCTTACTATAAATATATACATAGTTTCTTATTTCTACCATTAATGTAACATCTGGGTTTCTAACATCAACAGATATATTATCCATATTATTAAAAATATAACCACCTACATCTGTTGATATTTCTCTAGAATCCATAGGATATTGCTTATCAGAACGTTTAGTTTCTACTTTAAATGTATATTTTTCATCATTACAATACTCTTTCATATGTAAAAGTGCTTTTTCTCTTATATTTTCTATACTGCTATCGCTAAGCTTTACAGCTGGACATACTGCTGTTATACCTAAAATATTAACAACTAATGGTATAACCTTATCATAGTCAAAAAAGTTACTTTCTTCTTTACTTTCTATTAAAACCCTTCCTTGCTCTTTAGATACATAATAATTTCCCACTTTTTCTAAATTTTTAGATATAGTTTTTAAAAGAGCATTTTCTATTAAGTATCTATTTTTACCTCTAAGAGCAATTTCACCATATTTAGCTAATAAAACATTTTGCATAACATTCTCCCATTATCTTTTTGTATAAATTCTAAGCATAGGTATAATATCTAAAATAGTATTATTAAATATTTTAGCTTCTTCTAATGTGTTGTCAAATGAAAAACTAACTCTTATTGTAGAACCTAAATTATTTTCATTTACATAATATATTGTAGATAAATCTTTTTTATTTTTTGAGCTACAAGCAGAGCCAGTAGAAACAAAAATCCCTTTATCCTCTAATGAGTGTAATAAAACTTCTCCTTTAACATCTTTAAAACTAAGACTTAGTATATATGGTATTCCATTTTCCTCGTCACCATTAATACACATATCTTTTATTTTATCTTTTAAAGATATTATCTCTTTTCTTATTTTAGACGTTTTTTCAAAATTTTCATTTAAATTTTTATATGCTATTTCACTAGCCTTATAAAGCCCTATTATTCCTTCACTATTTATTGTACCAGAGCGAAGTCCTTTTTGTTGTCCTGCTCCAAAAATAATGTTATTAAGCCTTACACCATTTTTCACATATAAAAATCCTATACCTTTTTGTGAATGTATTTTATGTCCACTAACACTCATTAAATCTATATATTTTACATTTATTTTTAGCTTACCAAATGCTTGCACTGCATCTGTATGAAAAATAGTATTTTTATTTTTTTCTTTTATTTTTTTTCCTATTTCATCAATATTTTGTATAGTTCCTATTTCGTTATTAACATACATAATACTAACAAAAATTGTATTATCATCTATTTCATTTATAAGATTATCAATATTTATATACCCTTTATTATCTACATCTAGGTAGCAAACTTCAAAACCACGGTTTTCTAGCTCATTAAAACATTTTAAAACAGATGGATGTTCTATTTTTGTAGTTATTATTTTATTTCCATATTTTTTATAGGCATCACAAACACCAAAAATGGCAATATTATTAGCTTCTGTGCCACCTGATGTAAAATATATTTCATCTTCTTTTCCACCTATAATATTTGCTATACCCTTTTTAGCACTTATTATTTTTTGTTCCGTTTCATAACCTAATCTATGTAAAGATGAAGCATTTGCAAAATTATTTTCCATAGTATCTAATACCGCTTTTAAAACTTCATCTCCTATTTTAGTTGTTGCCGAGTTATCAAAATAAATCATACTATACCTCCAGTTCATAAAGTAAAATAGCCGTTGTTATAAACCCTGCTGTTTCTGTTCTAAGTATTCTTTTACCTAAAGTTATAGGAGTAATATCGTTTTTTATAGCAATCTCTATTTCTTTTTCACTAAATCCACCTTCTGGTCCTATAAAAACTCCTATACTTTTACCTTTAAATGTATTTATTATATTTTTTATACCATTTTTTTGTTCTTTTTCATAAGGTATAATATTTAAATTATTTTTACTAGCTTGTTTAATAGCATCATTAAAACTAATAATAGGCTGTACAGTAGGTATTTTACCACGTCTAGACTGTTTAGCAGCTGCTTCTGATATTTTGTTCCATCTAGTTATCTTTTTATCTTCTTTCCCAGATAATTTTACAATAACCCTATCTGTAACAACAGGTACAATTTCATCTACACCAAGTTCTACACACTTTTGTATAATAAGCTCCATTTTTTCAGATTTAGGTAACCCTTGATAAAGAGTTATTTTAATATCTGGCTCACTTTCATTAGAAAAAAAGTCTATTATTTTAGCAACTACTATGTTTTTAGATATTTCTTCTATTTTACAAACATAGTCATATCCATCTCCAGATGATACCTCTATTTTCTCTCCTATTTTACAACGAAGTGCATTTATAATGTGATTAGCATTTTCCCCATCTATAAAAACTTTATCATCTTTTATTAAATCACTAGAAATAAAAAATTTAGACATACACACACTCTTTTCATACTATTTTTTTATTTTTGATACAACACAAACCCATTCATCTTTTGTTATAGTGTCAATAGGCTCAAGTCCATTTTCATTTAATGCCCTGTATACATCTTCTAATCTATCTTTTATAATACCACTAGCTATAAAAACACCATCATCTTTTAACTGATTTGGTACAACTGGAGATATAAGGCATATAACATCTGCTATTATGTTAGCTAGTACTATATCATATTTTTTATGCCCTATTTCATCTTTTAAATCTTCGTCTGTAACAACATTTCCTGATGTAACATAATATTTATCTTTACCTATTCCATTTAGTTCTGCATTATCATAAGCCACTTTTACAGCATTTTGGTCTATATCAACAGCAAAAGCATTTTTTGCACCCAGCAAAAGTGATATTATAGAGAGTATACCACTGCCACAGCCTAAATCTAAAACAACACTTTCCTTGTTTACATATTTTTCAAGATTTGTTATACAAAGCTGTGTTGTTTGATGAAGCCCTGTTCCAAAAACGTGCCCTGGATTAATATTAAATACTACCCTATTTTCTATATTTTCTATTTCTTCCCAAACTGGTTTTATAAGTATTTTTTCACCAAGAGTAAAAGGTTTATAAAACTCTTTCCATTTATTAAGCCAATCTTCATCGTTTAAATTTGCTGTTGTTTCTATATCTAGTCTACCTAAATCTAAGCCTATCTCATTTTCCATAGTTTTTAATCTTTTTATAGCTTCTTTTACATTTAATAAAATTTCATTGCCATAAGGATTATCACTAACATATATTTTTAATTTTGTTTCTTCTTTTTCCTTATTTAAAAGTTCTTCATCTACATAATCCCAATACATAGAGCTTTCTGCTAAGTATTCTTTAAGCTCGTCATAGTCTTCTACCTGTATACCTGTTATGCCAGTTTCTAATAGTACTGCACTAACAGGTTCTATACCTTCTCTTGTAGTGTATATTTTAGCTTCTATCCATTCCATTTATGTTTCCTCCAAGCCTTTATTTTCATATATTATAACATATTTACTATGCTAAAACAATTGTGATTTTAATTATTAAATACATTAATTACTTGTACAATACAAAAGAAAAATGATATATGTTAATACAAATAAAGTGTTACCGTAAAAATCTTATTATGTATACAATAAAAATGTTGTTACACAGTCTTAAATAAAATGCAAAATAATATCCTAAAATGTAAACCATATGTTACAATTTACAATATATAAAAATAATAATTATAAATTTTCTAAAATATCAAAAAATGTAGGAAAAGATATTTTAATACAATTATAGTTATTTAAAATAATAGGCTCTTTACATATTAAAGATGCAACTGCTATACACATAGCTATTCTATGGTCATTGTAACTTTCACATTTATTAGCAATAAAATTTTTATTACCTTCTATAATCATACCATCATCAGTTTCTATAATATTAGCACCTATTTTATTAAGCTCCGTTGATATAGTTTTTATCCTATTACTTTCCTTAAATTTTAGCTCTGAAGCATCTTTTACTATACTAGTTCCATCTGCCAAAGATGCTACCAATGCAAATAATGGTATTTCATCTATCATACGTGGTATAATCTCTCCAGATATATTGTATGCTTTTAAATATGATGATTTAACCTCTATATCACATACTTTTTCTCCATTTATATACCTAACATTTAAAAATTTAATATTTGCCCCCATTTTTAATAAAACTTCTAAAAATCCTGTTCTAGTAGGATTTATACCAACATTTTCTATAACAATATGTGAGTTTTTAGTAATTAAAGCACCTACAATAATAAAACAAGCAGAGGATATATCTCCACATATTTCTATATTTTGAGAACTTAATTTACTAATAGGCTTACTTTCAATAATATTTCCGTTTATGTTAATATCTGCACCAAAGTATTTTAACATTATTTCACTATGATTTCTAGATTTAAACTTTTCCGTTACTACAGTTTTGCTACTTGCATAAAGACTAGCTAAGAGTATAGATGATTTTACTTGTGCACTAGCAATAGGCATATTATATTCTACACCATTTAATGATGTTCCTTGTATATGTAAAGGAGCAAAACATTCATTACTATTTATATTAGCCCCCATTAAAGAAAGTGGCTCTATTATCCTTTTCATAGGTCTTTTTACAATAGAGCTATCCCCCGTTATTGTACAAGAAAAATTTTGTGCTGATAATATACCCGATATAAGGCGTATAGTTGTGCCACTATTACCTACATAAAGTGCTTCTTTTGGTTTTTTAAATCCATATAATCCATTCCCATATACTTCTATTATGTCATCTTTTTCTGTAATATTTATACCTAAATCTTTAAAGCATTTTATTGTAGATATACAATCTTCTCCTTTTAAAAAACCTTTAATAGTTGTAACACCTTCAGCTAATGCTCCAAGTATAATAGCTCTATGAGATATGGATTTATCTCCTAAAACTGTTGTTTTTCCATTTAAATTTTTATTATATATTAATTTTTTTTCCATTTTTCCCCTCTACTTTTAAATCAATTTTTTTGAATACTTTATAAAAAATTAATCTAAATAAAAAGTATATATAAAGAAAACATAAACTCTTTATATATACTATAAATTAAAAATTATTCTATTTGTCCTACTGCCCTTTTATTAGATAATACTAACTTTAACATAATAGGTGTTAGCAATGTAGTTAATATTACTACAATAACTACTGCTGGAAAAAGTGTTTCATCTAATAATCCTGCTTTAGCTCCTTTTTGTGCAACAATAAGAGAAACTTCCCCTCTAGCTACCATACCAGTACCAATAGCTAAAGCAGTAAAGCTACTAAATTTGCATAATTTAGCACCTATAAAACACCCTACTATTTTTGTTAAAATAGACACAACTAAAAGCACTAACGCAAATAATATTATTCCTACTGTTATCCCTTGAATATTAGTTTTTATACCTATACTTGCAAAAAATATAGGAGAGAATATCAAGTAAGATAATATAGTTACCTTTCTTGCTATATAATCTCTAACACCTATATTGCAAAGAATTATACCTGCAAAATATGCTCCTGTTAAATCTGCTATACCAAAAAACTTTTCTGATATGTAAGCAAGTATAAAACAAGATGCTAAAGAGTATATAGAAGACCTTCTTTTTCCATCTTGTTTTTCTATAGCCCCTTTTAATTTGTGTGTAACCCAGTATAATACTCCTATAAATATAAAGAATAACAATATTTTTATAAATACACTAGAAGGCTTAACGTTAGTATCTGTAATGCTTATTATAACTGTAAGTATAATAATACCTATAATATCATCTATAATAGCAGCACCCAAAATAGTTGTCCCCATTTTTCCTTTTAACTTGCCCATTTCTCTTAGTGCTTCTATGGCAATAGTAACAGATGTAGATGTAATAATAACACCCATAAACACCGATTTTAGCATAAACATTGGGTCCACATTTGCATTATCTTTATAGAATAAATAATATACTATAGCTCCTCCAGCTAAAGATACAATAATTTCTATTATTGCTATAATAACAGATGCTATACCTGTCTTTTTAACTTCTTCCAAGTCTGTATCTAGCCCTGCTAAAAACATAAGCAATATAACGCCAATCTCTGCTGTTTGCACAACAAAATGAGTTTCGGTTAAAACACCTAAAACTGATGGACCTAATATAATACCAGCTAACAATGCACCTACTACTTGTGGCATATGAACTTTTTCTGATACTAATCCAAAAAATTTAGTTGATAGCAAAATAATTGCTATAATTAATAAAAAATCATATTCCATTTTTCGCACCTCTTATAATTTATTTTATACATTAGCCTTATTCTATATTTTTAACACATTTCAAAATAAATTTCAATACATTTTTTAACATTATATTTAATAAATTTATTGTAATTAAATTTTATTGGTAGATTTTACATAATAATGTACTAAAATCTATTTTAATATTATAATATTTATACATTTTAATTTTTTATAAAGAAATATAGGAAAATAATATAGAAA
>NZ_CAUWHO010000061.1:0-10332 GCF_963558545.1 uncultured Tyzzerella sp.
TAGTTTTTTCATACACTTATTTTTCCCATTTATTTTAATATATTTTTTATTTTGTTAAATTCATTATATCTTCTATTTATTTCTTCCTGACTTGCACCCTTTCCATTTATAATATAAGTTAGTTCTTTAACTCTTTCTTTTTCTGTTTTTTTATTATTTAACTTTTTACTTATATCATTTTTCTTCCAAAAAAAACCTGCAACTAACCAAGGATATGTAAAAGCCACATACTCACATCCTTCTATATAAATATTATTGTCCTTTATATAATTTTTAAAATCTTCATAATTATACCAATGTGTTAATTGTATTGTTCCAGCACCTCTATATTTATACTTATATTTAGTATTATTATTAAAATACTCTTTAATACTATTTCTTGTAGACTTAGTTTTATTATTTCCACCTGCTTCAACTAAACCATTAAAATTATTTGTTTCAGCATTTATTTGAGATAAAAATAGATATAATTTTTCATTATTATCTATATTAGCTAGTTTAATAACCTTATTTAAATTATCTATATCTTGTTGAAATAAATTTCTATATACTCTAGATATTTCAGGGTCTGGATTAAATTTAAATTTTAAATCTTCTTGTACAATATAATTAGCTTTAGGCTCTCCTGGTTTTTCAATTATACTTACATTAAGTTCTGAATATGATGGTGCAGATATATTTTTATTTATTTTATCTATATATCCACAATGCATCTTAATCCAACCTATTTTCTTTAAATCCTCTAATGTAACTTTTATATTTCCAAAACTTTGTACATTTTTATTTAAAAACTCTGATTCTTTATATAGAATGCCCATATATATACTGCAACTTGCATAATAATTATTATTCATAATAGGTCCTAAATAATAGTTTATTTCTATTTTATATAAACTATTATTTTCAATATTTTCTAAAAATATTTTTAAATCATTAAAATATAAACTATCTATTACTATATTTGAGTTAAATACTTTACACTTTACCATATTTAAAGATATATTATTTCCTAATTTTGAAATATTATATTTATTTTTATCAGAATCTTCTTTTATATTTATTTCTAAATATTTCAAAAGTTTTTTTGGATTATTAACAACTATGTTATTATCATATAAGCAACCTTCAAACTCTTCTTTTTCATTATTTTTAAAAACTTCTATTAAAACTCTTTTTTTAGTAAATATATGTGTATGCAATTTTATCACCTCTATTAAACAGTCTTGTTAAAAAAATATCCTTTTTCTAAATATTTTTTTATTTCATCTTCAGATAAATTAACACCTGAATAGTCTAATTTATCATTTGTATAAAATTCATAAGCATCTTCTTCTAAAATCTCATCATTTTTAATTTTAGATAAAATATAACTTTGATAAGCTTGTGTATATTTATCATCTAAAATTTTATCTTTTTCTTCATTTATACCTATAAAACTTAACTTATCCTCTCTTTGCCTTAAGGTTAATATTAGTTGTTTATCTTTTTCTTTTTGTTCAAACTTTTTTATTCCTAAATAATAAAAACTTACAAATCTATACTGTACTTCATTTATTATTTCTATAATTTTTATATTTCTATAAAAATTATAAACATCTTTTGATTTACATAACCCCCAATTTTTAAGTTCTTCTTGTACACTTTCTATGTTTTCATCTAACTTTAATATTATTTCTACAATATTTTTTGTTTTAAAATCTGTCATTGTTTGAATCTTATTTATACTATATTTTATATTTTCAATATTTTTTTCAGATATATTAAGTTTAGATTCATTCCCATTCCAATATATTTCAATTGTATTGTACATAAAACTTTCCTTTCTTTAATTTACATTTTCAATTTTTTACCCTTTAATAAATTTTTTTATTCCTCCATTTGTTTACTTGTTGTTTCAGATGATTCAAAATTAGATTCTGTTGTTTCTTCACTTGAACTTTCTTCTTGTTTTTTTAACTCTTCTTCTAACTTTTTATTTTCTTCTTCTATTTCTAAATCTAACAACTCTATTAATGAATCTATTTCCTTTACTTTATCATCTTTTTTTAGTTCTGTATATATTTTTTTAGCAAACAAATATTGTTTTTTTGCATCTATTAGATTTTTATCTGCTTTTAAATCTATTGCCAACCTTTCGTGTTCTTCGGCTATTTCTATTTTTTTGTTATTTTCTGCTATTTTTTCATCTATTGATATTAACTTATTGTTTAATACTTCTACTTGGGTTAAATCTTCCATTTCATTATACTTTTCTATTGCATTTGTATAGTAAAGCCTTGCACCTTCATAATCTCCATTTCTAAAACTTTCATCTCCTTGTTTTACTATTTCTAACGCTGTTATTTCCTTTTCTGCCTTATCTTTTTGTTCTTTATCTGTTTCTTCTTTTGCTTTCCCCCAGTCATCGTATAGTTTTTCAAGAGATTGTATTGCCTTTTCTTTTCCTTTATCAAAGTATATATTACTTGCTATATTTTTAGCTTCTAAATATTTCTTCTCTGCACCTTCATAATCTCCTGTTTCTTTTAGTTTATCTCCTAAATTTATGTAATCATATACATTTAAATAATCTTTTGTTTCTTCTAATTTTTTATCTACATATTCTTCATTTACATTATCTGCATATCTAGCTCTATCTTTGGCGTTCATATAGTTTTCTTGTGCTTCTTTGTAATTTTCTGCTTTTAAAGCTTCATCTGCAAGTATTGTTGTTTCTATTAACTTTAAGTAATTGTTTAAATCTTTTACTTTTTCTTTATTATTTAACTTATTTGCTACTTCTATCGCTTTATTACATTCCTCCTTTGCTCTTATGTAATTGTTATCTTGTATATATTCTATTGTGTTTTGATATGTTAAATTTAATGTTTCTATTCGTTTTATTCTTCTTTTATAAAACATATAAAATATTAAACTTATTATTAGTAATATCACTATTATTGTTATACTTATTTTTATAATTCTTTTTATTTTTCTTTTTCGTTCTGGGTCTTTAAATACTTTATCGGCAAATATTACTACAAATGTATAATTTTCTAATTGGTTTGGTTGCTTTGACAATATTAAATCTTCTATATTGTTAAGTACTTCTTCTGCATCATTTGTAGCTTCTTCAAACACTTCATTTATTTCGCTTTGGTCTAAATTTTCCCATATTCCCCTTGTATATAAAGCTATTATATCACTATCCATTAGCTTTATTTTTTTAGATATAAATGGTTTAAAATCTTTTTCTTTACCTAAATATGAATATAAATTATTTCTCTCTTCGTGTTTGCTTATTAAATCTTTAGAAAGTCTATCCTCTTTTACTATATCATTTGCTAATGACATATCTATACTTTCTTGTTTTACTAGTCCTCCTCGATATAGCCTAAATCTTGTATTTCCTAAATGTCCATATCTTATTTTTTCATAATTACTTATAACTACTGTTATTGATGCTTTTAATCTAAATTTACTATCTGCCTTTAAAAACTCCTTATTTGCTTCTTTTAAATAAGATTTTATTGCATTTTTACTTATTGATGGGTTTTCTTGAAATTTTAAAATAACACTTTGTATAGCAAGTTTAGCTCCATTTACATTAGCCATATTTCCTATTCCATCTGCTATTACATAACACGCATATTTATCTAATTCCACAAAAGCAAAATAATCACTATTTTTTAATTCACTTCCTGCTTCTGATATAAATTTTGTATTAAATTTGCTATTTTCTTTTCTCATATAAACCCTCATCTTTAATTAATTTTTACTAAAAATATACTAGCATTATCCTTATTTTCCTTTTGACTTATATTTATTTTTTCTATTATATTAAATGCCATTTTTTGTGTATTTATATTTTTATTAAGTTCATTTTCTATTTCTTTCCAACTTAAAAATTCATATATTCCATCACTTATTAATGCTACTATATCTCCATATTTTAAATTTATTGGTTCATCAAAAAACTCTATATTTTTAAATCCATCTTGTCCTACATAATTATAAAGTCTTTTTTCTTCTAATAAACTTATTGCACTTTCTCTTGTTAGCTTTCCACTTTTATATTTATCTTCGGCTAGCATATTTATTGTATGTCCTGTACTTACTGGTATTAAATCTCCATTTCTATATACTGCTATTTTTATATTTCCTACTAATGAATAAAAAAGCATATTATTTCTTATTAAAATAGCAGATACACAAGCTCCACATCTATCATCATCTAAATTTTTAAGTATTTCTCTATTTGCAACTGTAAATGCTTTTTGAAAAAAATAGTTAGGATTATCAAAAGCATCAAATTGTTCAAATAATTCTATAAAAGTATTTACTGCTATTTGACTTGATATTTTACCTCCAAATTTTTTGCCCATTCCATCTGCTAAAATTCCTAAAAATCCATTATTGCTTTCTATAAAGTTGTAATTATCTTCTTGTATTTCTCTATCTCCAATAGTCATACTTGCTCCAAATTCATATTTTTCTTTTGTTTTTCTATTTATATACATTTTTAGTCTTATTAACATTAACAATAATACTACTAATTGTAATAAAATTATTATTATAATAGGTTGATTTTCATTTATACTTTCCATACTCTCTCCCTATTTATTTTCATTTTCATTTTCATCTGTCCACATAAATTTATCGCCAAAAAATTCTACAAATAAAAATTTACTATTTCCTATTTCTATTATACTATCTTCTCCTAATCTTTCTGGTGAATATACTACATTTCCATTTAGATATACTAATCCATTTGAATCTCCAGGAAGTAATATTGTTTCTTTATTTTTAGGGTCAAACACTATTATTACGTGGTTTCTTCTTTCTATTTTGTTATCCCCTAATATTTGTATATCCATATCATCTGCTCTTCCTATAAAATTTTTACCTTCTCTTATTTTATAGTCTTTTCCTCGTCTTGCTCCTGATATACAAACTATCCAACCACAAACAGGGTTTTCTTCTTCTAAAAATAGCATTTTTTCTATATCTTAATCTGTTTGCTTGGTTTCTTGTTTTTCTTTTGTATTTGTTTCTATATTACAGTATGAACATATTGTTCCATATCTTATTCCTAAAAATAAATGTCCATTTTGACAACGTATTAAATTGCTCATACCTTTTCGCCTATTTAATCTACTTGTAGTTTAGTAAGTCCTAAATATATTGTATCTCCTTTTTCTAGTTTATATGGCTCTGCTGGTGATAGTTTATATTTTTAATTTTAAATTATCTATATATAAAAAAGCAATACTTAAAATAGATACTCCTATGCTATTTATTATTAAATATATTGCTTTTATTCTTTTAATTGTTATATTCAATATGTTTTTCTCCTATTTTTTCTTTACATTCATATTTTTATTCCCATAAAGCTTGTTCAAACACATTAAAACCATTAAATTTATTAAATATATCTTCATTTACACTACTTGTATTTGTTTTGCTTTTGTACTAGTTTTTTTATTATTAAAATTACTAAAATTTCCTTTTAACTCTCTATCATCCTTTGCTCTACTAGTTTCATCACTTAAAACTTCATAAGCCTTGCTAACTTTTTTAAACATTTCTTCTGCTTGTACATTTCCTACATTTGCACCTGTATGATATTTTTTAGCAAGTTTTCTATATACTTTTTTTAGTTCTTCATTTGTTACATTTTCATTTACTCCTAATATTTTATAATAATTTTCCATAAAATTCTCCTTATAAAGTTTTAAATTGTAATTTTAATCAAAAAAGGGCATATGTAGATATGCCCTTTTCCAATTTTTTAGGTATTTAACTTAATTTTTGGTGGTATTATACACCTGCTGGATATCCACCTTCTATTTTTATGTTTTACAAGAACACGCATCATATATATATTAACTTGCTTTATATTAACACAATAGATTGAAAAACTATTAATTTCACCTATATTTAATCCAATTGGTGATACATTTTTATTTAAATTTAAACTTCCTATAAAATCAACACATTCTATTTCTACTCCAAATAAATTTGATATAATTTGAACTATTGACGAACAATCATAACAATTTAATGATACAATTTCATTACTAATTTGAGATATGAAATCTTTTATATAAAATTCTGCATTATAAACATCTGTAAAATTGCTTTTTGTAACATATTTAAAATTTTTATTATAATTTAAATACTCAATAATATTACTTAATAGATCAATTTCAGTTTTTCCTTCTACAACAAAATTTATAAATTTTTCTAATGCATCTTTAAAAGGTGTTATATAGCCTGATTGATTTTTATCTACCCAACTAGAAGTAGGTTTATCAAGAAATATCTATGTTATTACATTAAATTCTTCTAATTTTAAGTTAATTTTATTTTCTTCAAAACCATATAATAATGTTATTTTTACTTCTTTTTTATCTACTTTTTCAAACTTATTATTTTTTATAGCTAATTCTGTTATTATTTCTTCTCCTTCCTTTTTTCCTATTATATTAACTTGCTTTATTTCACTTTCTCCAAATAGCTCACTACTATTTAATTTAATATATACATTTTTTTACCATCGCTTTTTAATATTAATTTTAATCTTACCTTTATTTCTTATCTATAGTTAAGTATTGTATATACTACAATAGGTGATTCTGTTGTTCCTTTAAACCTATAACATTTGGAAATTCTTGTGTATTATCAATAGTATCGAATTCTCTTACATATATGTCTTTTGCTACATTTATTGAAGCTAAATCATTACTAATTATATCATAATTAAATGCTAAATTTTTAAGTTCTATCATATCATCTTTTTCTATTAGTATTATTATCGGTATTTGTATTTCTTCTTTTTTATCTTAAATTAATTCAGCTTCTTATTTTTTCTTTTCTTCAATTTTTTCTAAATATAATTGGTATATACTATCATAATCTTTATCTAGTTTTTCTATTTGTTCTTGTGTAAAAGCTACCCAAGTTAATCTATCAAGCTTTTGTTTTAATACCAATTTAAATATATTTTCTCTTAAATCTGTTTCATATTTCTCAAGCTCCATAAAATAAAATTTATTTTTTCTTACTATTTCATCTTTGTGGATTATTTCTAATTCTATATTTCTATAGTAATTAAATATATCCTTTATTTGTTCTGTTGTCCAATTTAATAAATTTTCTTCTCTTTCATAATCTTTTTCAAATTCTATTTCTGTAAGACTTCCTATTATTTCTATTGTATTTCCTTTGTATTTCCTTTTGTTGTTTTATTTTTACCATTTATTTTAGGCATACTAACATTATATTTTATTTCCTTTATGTAAGTATTTAATATTTTTAATTCTTTGTTATTACCGTCATATTTAAAAGTAACTTTACAATCCACTTATATCACTCCACTATTTTTAGTTTATTCTAACTTCTGGTCCTCTTATATCAACCATAGAATTTACTTTTATTTCACTTCTTTTACAATTCATATCTATTTCTTCTCCTGCTATTATCTCTACTTTCTCTTCTGCTTCTATTTTTATTTCTTTTTCACTTTTTAAAGAAATTGGTTCTGTACTTATTATCTCAACTCCTGTATTTTGGTTCATTTTTATATATATTACTCTATCTTCTCCTGTTTCTTTATCTTTTCCATTTATACAGGTTATTAGTATCTCATCTGGTGCGAATTTTATTTCTTTTCCATCTATTGTTCTAAAATACTTTATACTTGGTTCATTTACTTTATCTGTCCCTTTATCCCCTATTCTTAATGAACTTGTTCCAACTCCTTCACTTTCTTCTTTTGTTGGAAAATATATATATACTGTATCATCTATTTCTGGCATACAGTACCAACCACTATTACCTTCTGCCGTATACATTGTTGAATATAAAAATTCCCAAGCTGTATTTTCTTCTTGATTTTCATCTATTTCTAAATGTACTTTTATTCTATCTTGTATTGGTTTTAATACTTTTCCTTTTATTGAAAGCCCTATTATTTTATCATTATAAAATCTATTTCTTGTTAGTCCTTTTTTTGTACATATTTCATATTCAAATTTTAATATACCATCTTTTAAAAAGGCTCTTTTTTTACTTATAAATAAATCAAAGTCTTGATATTTAATTTTACTATAAACATCTATATTTTCTATTGTTTCAATTTTAAATCTTATGCTATCTAATTCTAATAAACTTTCATTATAATTTTCTTTTGATATAAGGTAGTTTTTTACATCTTTTTCTAATGTATATTTATATTCTTCTATATTACCCATATCTTTTCCATTTTTTATTCCAAATATTATATTTGCTCCATCATCTGCTCCTAATAGCATTAATCCTACATTAAATCTTGATGCTAATCTTTTTATAAATTCCCAATCTGTTTCTTTGTACTGCAAAATAAATTTTTCTATTTTTTTACCTTCTGTTGCAAAATCTAATATTTGACTTGGTGCATATTCACTTGCTATTTTATCCATTATATTTTTATATGTCATATTTTTATCTTGAAAAGAACGACTTTTCCTTTTTATGTCTAATTTAAATGAATTTGATACACATTTTAATGTTAAATAATATACACTCCCTATATGTCTTATTTCTGATTTTTGTATTATTCCATTAAATATTGTTATTGGTATATCTTTTTCTATTCTAACTTGTATTGGACTAAAAGCTGTTATATGTTTTACAAAAAATTCTTCATCTCCTTCTTTTAATATACCCATTATATTACAATAGCAATGTTCATTTATTTCATATTTCATTTCAAAATCTATTAGCTCTTGTAAATTCATAATATTTGTTTTTAAATCTAAATATGTTATTGCATCTAACATTGTATCCCCTCTATTCTTTTATTTGTCCTGATTTTTCTATTTTTATTATTCCACCATTTAAACAAGGTAATATACATTTATCCAGTATAGCTAATTCTCCTTGTATTTTATGTTTTTTATCTGCTAATTGCCATTTTAATACTATTGCTGGAGTACAAGGTGGTGGTGGAAAACTTCTTGTACAACTACAAAAATTTGTTATGTTAACTCCAACAACATTATCTGATACTACTGCTTGTCCTTCTCCATTTATTCTTGCATTTTTCTCCTTTGGTATTATTAGTTTAGATTTACAAGTTCCTAATGTACAATATATTGTTGCTCCATCTCTTATATTTTTTTCCATTTTAGTTCTTCTTTCTTTAATTTTTATTTTAAGTTAAGTTATCTCTTTATTTTTATTTGTTTTTTCTGTTCTTCTGTTAATTTAATTAATTCTAGTTGTTTTTTTGTAAATTTACAATTAGTGAGTTTGCAAGAATCAAATATTGTATTGTTTAATATTGATTCTGTAAAATCTATATTTTCTAATATACTTCCTGTAAAATCTACATTAGTTAAATTTGTATTTTTAAAATTTGCCTCCAAAAACCCTATATCTAAAAGGCTATTATTTTTACCTTTATAAATATATATTGATGTTAAATTGTTTCCCGACAAATTAGCATTTTCAAAATTCACTTCACTTAAAAAACTTGATTTAAAAGATGTATTTATAATTTCGCAATTTTTAAATTTTGCTCCTGTGAGCATTTTATACTCTAAATTAACATCTATTATCCTACTATTCCTAAAGTCAGTCCCCCTTAAATCATAAACATTAAAATCAATATTAATTATTTCCAAGTTCATTAAATCTCTATTTATATACTTTTCTGATTTATTTATTTCCTTTTTTATTTTTATTATATTTTTTTCTTTTTTTCCTATGTATACAATATCAAATTCATCATAAAACTTTCCTGTATGAATATTAATTTCATTATATTTATTTAAGTTTATAAATTCTTTCGTCTCTGTTAATTCTACTATACTATTTCTCATCAAACTAACTACATAATAATGAAATTTATCAATAATCATTATCATTAAATTATTTACATCTGTATCATTTATTTTAAATATATAGCCTTTTCTTTCCTTTAAAAGTTTTAACCACATTTCTTCAAAATATTTATAAATAAATGTTACATCATATTCTAAAATCTTTATATCTTTTTGTATACCTAAATACCAATTACTATCATAAACATATATATTATATTTATATTTATGATTTAATATATTTGTTAACATTAAGTTATATGAGATATAGGCAATTTCTAAATTTGGAAATTCTTCTTTTACAATATTACAAAATTCTTTAAAATTTTCAATAAACTCTAATTTATATTTTTCAAAATTATTTTGAAAATCATACTCTAATTTATTTAATATTTCATTTAATGTTGGTTCAAAATAAGTTTCTATAAAATGCTCTGGCATATTTTCTATCATAAAATTCCTCCTAAATTATTAAATTTTACTTCTT
>NZ_CAUWHO010000062.1:0-8796 GCF_963558545.1 uncultured Tyzzerella sp.
AATAAAATTCCTTTATTTGTATTAAATAAATACGAAGAATTTAATAAACTTTCTACTCAATATTTTCGTATTAGCTTCATAGATGAAGATAAAGAAAACATAAAAAATATTATAAACTATTATAATGATACTTTAATAAATAAAGAACACTTTAATATTAAGAATAGTCCATTTAAAAATATAGAATATACTAACGGACATTTTTTTAGAGGTGTTTTATAGGAGATTTTTATGTATGAAATAATTTTAGATATTTCTAGATACATTTTTATTATATACATAAGTATATTCTTATTGCTAGGATTTTTAATATGCCTTGGAGAAAAAAATATTATATCAATTAATACTAGACTATATCTATTTTTACAAAGATTAATTATTTTTTTCTTCCATACGTCTACTTTTATGATACTTATATTTAATAGAGAAACTAAACAATTAAATTTAAATACTATTTTATTTTTTTTATTAACCCTTATATTTATAATATTAGGCAATGGTATAGCTTGTTTAATATATAGAAATAGCTGTCATTTAATATGGAATGGTATATTCTTTTTAATATCCTTATGTATATCAGAACTATATAGGCTAAATCCACATTTGGCAAAAAGGCAATTTGTTTGGCTTATTTTAGGCCTTTGTATATGCTTAATAATACCTATAATATTAAATATATTACCAAGATTAAATCTTTTTAAATATATATATTTATTTTTAGGGCTTTCATTATTACTTTATACATTATTACTTGGCACAGAAAATGGTGGTGCTAAAAACTGGATTTCTATAAAAGGGTTTACTTTTCAACCATCAGAGCTTGTAAAAATATTGTTTATCTTTTATTTATCCTCTTGTTTTTCATATCATAACTTAAAAATAAAAGATTTAATATTCCCTTCTATAATGTCTCTTGTATTTATTATTTGTTTAGTTTTTCAAACAGACTTAGGAAGTGCCTTAATATTTTTTATGACTTATTTAGTTATACTTTATATATCCACATCTAAAACTTGGATTGTTTTATTAGGTTCATTTTTAGCCTGTATAGGTTCTGTTATAGGGTATAAACTTTTTAACCACGTAAAAGTAAGAGTAGAAATATGGCTAAATCCTTTTTCTGACATAGATAATAAAGGATACCAAATTGCACAATCTCTTTTTGCTATAGGAACATATGCACCTATGGGTAGTGGATTTAACAGGGGTATGCCAAACACCATACCTGTTGTAGAAAAAGATTTAATTTTTTCTGCTATATGTGAAGAATTTGGTGTATTTTTTGGAATTGGTGTAATATTAGTTTTTATTATGATTTTTTATAGAGGTGTTAAAATATCTTTAAATAGCCAAAACAAATTTTTAGGACTTTTATCATCTGGTATGACTAGCCTACTTTGTTTCCAAACATTTTTAATAATAGGTGGTGCTACTAAGCTAATACCTTTAACAGGTGTAACTCTACCTTTTGTAAGCTATGGTGGTAGCTCTATTGTTATAAGCTTTGTTTTAATAGGTATTTTACAATGGGTTTCTATAAGAAATGCTAAATATAATGTGCACGAAGATAACAAAAACTACCAAGAAGTAGAAATTTAGTAGGTGATATTATGCGTTCTAATATAAAAAAAGTATTTTGGTTTTATTTTTTATTATTTTTTATACTTATTGTTTATTTACTATTTTTCACTTTTTTTAAAAGCGATACTATAATAGGCAATCCGTATAATCCAAGAGTAAAAGCTAGCCAAAACAATAATATAAAAAGAGGTGCTATTTTAGATAAAAGTTTTAATATTATAGCACAAACAAAGGAAAGTAGGGTTTATAACTATGATGATGTTTTTGCTCATATAGTAGGGTTTATATCTAATGGGGGATATGGAATAGAAAGTAAATATAATTTTGAGCTACAAACATTAAATAATTCTTTATTGCAACAATTAAATTTACAAATTAATAAAAATAAAGTATTACAAGGAAACAGTATAGTTTTAACAATAGATAAAGATTTGCAACAATATTGTTATGATAAATTAAAAAACAAAAAAGGTGCAATTGTTGTTATGGATAGCACTACCGGTAAAATATTAGCTATGGTTTCATCTCCTAGTTTTAACCCTAATAATGTGTCTAAAAATTGGGATACTATAATTAGTGATACAGAAAATAACCCTCTTGTAAATAGAGCTACTCAAGGGTTATATCCTCCTGCATCTGTTTTTAAAATAATAACAGCAGCAACTTTTATAGAAAACTATAATGACTGGGAAGACTACACTTACACTTGTAAAGGATATGAAACATATGAAGATATAAAAATAGATTGTTTTGATAAAAAAGCTCATAAAGAAATAAATTTGGAGCAAGCTTTAGCTGTATCTTGTAATAGCTTTTTTGTTAATTTATCAAGTATAATAACTCCAGAACAACTATCTAATGTTGCTAATAGGGCCCTTTTTAATAAACCTTTAGGGTTTCCTTTAGATTATAACAAAAGTAGCTTTTCATTAGATATTAATTCTCCTATTGATGAGATTATGCAAACATATATAGGTCAAGGTAAAACATTAACAACACCTCTTCATATTGCTCTTATAGGCTGTGGAGTTGCTAATAATGGTTTGATAATGTCGCCTTATATAGTTGATAGCACATTAGATTATAAAGGAAAAACTATAACCAAAAATATGCCAAAAAATCTTACAACAGCCTTTTCTATAGATACTGCTCAAACTATTAAAAATATGTTAAAAAAAGTAGTTACAAATGGTACAGGTGTAAAAGCTCAGATTAAAAATATATCCATATCAGCAAAAACAGGTACTGCTCAAATAGACAACGAAAAAGACCATACTTGGTTTTTAGGTATTGCACCAACAGAAAATCCTAATATTGTAGTATCTATAATATTTGAAAATTCTGGTTCTCACAGTAATATAGTAGAAACTGCTAGAGATATAATTTCTTTTTGCAAGCCTATGTTAAATAAAATAGAAAAATAGATGTAGATAAATATACATCTATTTTTTCTATTAAAATATGACTTATATTTCTAAAGAAAAAATTATATACAGGTGTCTGTATTAATTTTATTAATAAAAATATATAGGAATATATGTTTTTATTACAACTTATTCAAAACATTTATTTTACAAAAATGTTTTTCTTCTATATCTTCAAATTTACTTATAAGACTATTTAAAAAACATTTATTAAAAAATACTCCTAAAAACTTAAAAATCATACCCGTAAATCTTTCTTGATAATATATGAAATAAAATTTATTATCTATTTAAACAAAATACGTGAGCTATTGTAGATATACCTTGTTCTTCTTTAGGTAATTTTACTATTATACCTTTTTCATTTTTAGTGTATTCTACTTCTGTCTGTGTATTTAAACATACTATATTTTTAAATTCTTCTATATATGGTATAAATATTTCTTCTTTTGATAATATACTTTCATCAGTATAGGTATGTATAGCATATACTTTTCCTTCTTTTTCTTTTTGTGTAAATGCTACACCGTCCTTTTTATATGGTGCACATACTCTTGTTTCGTATATACATTCACCAAATTTATTTAACCACTGCCCCATACCTTCCATTGTTTTAATAGCACCTTGTGGCAATCTACCATCTGGCTGTGGTCCTATATTAAGTGCAAGGTTACCACCTTTTGCTACTATATCTACCAACAGGCATATTATTTCTCTTGGACTTTTATACTCATCTTCATATTTAAATGAGAATGATGTCCCCATTGTTATACAGCTTTCCCAAGGTACATTTAAAGGTTTGTCTGGCACACATTGTTCTGGTGTTACATAATTTTCATAAGGTCCACCTATTGTTCTATCTGCACATAGCATACCTTTTTGATATTTTCTAATCTCATCTATTACTTCTCCAAGCCTTATATCTTGACTTATTTCTTTTGTTACCCAACCTGCATCAAACCACATAATATCTATTTGTCCATAGTTTGTACCAATCTCCTTTATTTGATTTTGTGTAAATTGAACAAATCTTTCCCATTCTTCTGGTTCTTCTAATGGGTCATAAGAAGGCCCTCTCCATTGATATTTACCTCTTGCATATTTTTCACTCCAGTAGCTATCTATATGCCAGTCTGCTTTAGAAAAATAAGCTGCAATACCAAGTCCTTGTCTTCTAAATGCTTCAAATAAATGTGCACATATATCTGCATATTTATGTGTTCTAAATGGGCAATCTTTTCCTGTTGTTTTGTAATCTGTATATTTTGTATCCCACATACAAAAACCATCATGATGTTTTGTTGTAAATATTAAATACTTAAACCCTGCATCTTTTGCCATTTCTGCCCATTTATATGGTTGAAATCTAACAGGATTAAAAGATTTATTTAAGTTAAAGTACTGATTTTTAAACTCCTCTGCCGATACATCCCAATCTATACAATTTCTAGACCATTCTGCATCTGCATCACTTAAAGCCCAAGATTCTACAATGCCTAATTGGGAATATGCTCCCCAATGCATCATCAATGCTAATTTTTGGTCTTTAAACCACTCTAATTTTTTTAATACCCTATCATCTGTTGGCCATACATAGTCTTCTTCTTGGCTATAATTATGTACACCTTGAGATACTATTTCTTTCTCATCTTCATTTTGTTCAAGATTTACTTCTTCTAACATATTACTACCCTTCTTTCAATTATAATATTTTTAGTTTTTAAATGAAAATATATAATATATTTTATATATAAATTTTTATTTTGATATATAGTTATATAAAAATAAGGCTTTCACTTATTTCAATAGTTTCAAAAATTTTATATACTATATTTAATTATATACTATTATTTTGATATATTGAAATAAGAAAAAACCTTTTTATTTAGAAATTATTTTTGACCAATTGCCTCTTGACGAATTTTAATATATTCTTGTAAACCTAATTTATCTAATTGTTGAAGGTATGAATCCCATTCTTTATTAACATCTGCTTGACCACTAATCCAAGCTGCTACTTTTTGCTCTATATAATCTCTTATAGAAACAGTATACTCTGTTAATTTAGAAGAATACTCTGATTCTACCCAGTAAGAAGGGATAACATCAAAATTACCGTTACCATCATTACCTACAAAATATGGTTCATATGCTGCATCTACAGCTTTTTTCTCATCATAACTTGTTGGATTTTCGTGTTCTACTGTCATATTTTCCTCTAAAGAGTTTTTAGGTAATGATTGACAGAACATATTAGCCCAGCTATATTTTTCATCTTCTTCTGGAGTTAATTTTAATCTATCTTTTACTTTATAGTGATTTTCACCTAATTTTTCAACAGTTACACCAAAAGGTCCATTTAATGCTTGGAAAGAGTTATCTTCTTCATAGAAGTTATCCCACCATCTAACAATTATCTCTGGATTTTTAGCTTTATCTGTAATTACAACTTGATTTTTTAAAGTTTTTATACCAAGTGAATCTGCTAACCATTTTGGCTCAGAAGATTGTGGACTTGATAATACTGGAAGTGGTTTAAACTCTGGTAATTCACCTGGTGGTATTTGTTTAAAGTCACCACTACCATATGCTATAGATACACCATATAAATCTTGGTTACCTTTACCTTTCCAAGTAGCTAAATCTTGTGTGAAAAGCTCTGGGTCTAATAAACCTTCAGCATTTAAGCTAGCCATATATTCTATCATATGTTTAAATTCTTCTCTATTAGCACCAAATTCTAATTTACCATCTATCATAGTAAATCCATCAGCTTGAACTGGTAAACCAAACCAACCTGCAAGATAACCTAATTTTCTGTTATTAGGGTCACTAGAGAATGGTATTTCGTCATTAGGGTTACCATTTCCATTTGCATCTTGTTGTTTAAACGCTCTTAAAACTTCTCTAAATTCTTCTGTATTAGTAGGCATTTTTAATCCTAAATTATCTAACCATCTTTGGTTAATAAATGGGCTAAAGTCTACTTTTGGAGAATTTAATACATACGGTATAGCATAAATATGTCCATCAGGAGCAGTCATAGTTTCTCTAACACCTGGCATTTCAAGAAGTTCCATAATATTTGGAGCAAACTCTTCAAAATATCCTTCTAATGGAATAAATACACCCATATCAACACCATAAGTTAAAATATCTGTTGGACTTAAGCACCATCCACCAATAACATCTGTATAGTCACCAGAGCTTAATGCTAAACCATACTTTTCCTTTGCAATTTCAAAAGCATATTGTTTTACATCTACTTTAACATTTGTTTGGTCTTCTAACATAGGCCAAACAAATTGTCCTTCTAATGGAGTAGAGTTATCTACAAATAATGAAAATGTATAATCTCCTTTTTTGTCTACTAAAGGTAATCCTTCTTTATTCATTAAACCATTAACTTTTCCATTTTCATCTACTTCTAATATAGGTTTACCATTTTCATCAAATTGAGCAGAATTACTTTTTCCTCCACCGCAACCTGTTAATAAAGCTTGTGTCATAAGTAATGTTGATAATAAAATTGAAATCTTCTTAACAAAATTTCTTTTCATAACTATAATCTCTCCTTAAAAATAATTTTATATTATTTATTATATAAAATACACATTTAATTGTATATTTTTTATTTTAACATATCAGCCTTTAACAGAACCAATCATTACACCTTTAGTAAAGTGCTTTTGTATGAATGGATATAATATTAAAACTGGTATACTTGAAATAATAATCAACGAGTATTTCATTAATTCTACTGCTTCTTGTTGTTTTTTCAAAGCTTCTTGCTGAGCTGCAGAAACTACTGTTTGAGATAATTGAGCAGAGTTTTGTACTAATATAGAACGTAAAACTAATTGTAATGGATATTTTTCTTCTGTTTGCATATATAATAATGCACTAAAGTATGAGTTCCAATGCCCTACACCATAGTATAATACCATAATAGCTATAATAGCTTTTGATAATGGTAATGCTATACTAAAGAAAAATTTTCCGTGTCCACAGCCATCTAGCTCTGCTGCTTCATAAAGTTCTTCTGATATGTTTTGTTGGAAGAATGTTCTTGCAACTATCATATTATAAACACTTAATGACCCTGGTAGTATTAATGCCCACATACTGTCTAATAAACCAAGTTTTTGAACAACTAAGTATGTTGGTATCATACCACCACCAATAAACATTGTTATCATATAAAATATAGTAACAATTTTTCCACCTTGAAATTTTTTTCTAGATAAAGCATAAGCTGTTGGTATAGTTAATAATAAGTTAACACTAGTACCAATTGTTGTATATATTAATGAGTTAACAAAACCTGTAATAACTTGTTTATTTTCAAATACTTTTTTATAACCTTCTAAAGTAAACCCAAGAGGATAAAATATAACCTGACCAGAAGATACTTTTTCTGGGCTACTAAAAGAAGATATAATTATAAAATATAATGGGTAAGCAACTATAAGTAATATAAATGTTAATATGACAAAAATTATACCGTCAAATATAACATCACTTTTTGATCTTTTTATTGCTTTCTTTTTTTCTCTTGCCATAATACTCCTCCTATTACCATAATCCGCTACCAGATAATTTATTACTAATTTTATTTACTCCTACAAGGAAAATAGCATTAATTGCAGAGTTAAATAAACCAATCGCACTAGAATATGACGTATCCCTATCTATTAAACCTACTTGGTATGTGTAAGTAGATATAACTTCAGAAACAGATTTATTTAAATCATTTTGTAATAAGAATACTTTTTCAAAACCAACGGATAAAAGGCTACCACAACTCAAAATTAACAGTATTGTAGCTGTTGGTAAAATACTAGGAAAGTCTATGTATTTAATTATTTGGAATTTTGTAGCACCGTCCACTATAGCTGCCTCGTGAAGCTCTGGACTAACACCAGATAAAGCTGCAAAGTAAATAACTGAGCCCCATCCCATACCTTGCCATACACCAGACCATACATATATATGTCTCCAAAGTTCTTTTTTAGCCATAAAGTTTATAGGGTCTCCACCAAAACTACGTATAACGTGATTAATTATACCAGATGTTGGAGATAAGAACAAGATTATCATACCACACATAACAACAACTGATATAAAGTTTGGAGCATAAGTAACCCCTTGTATTACTTTTCTGTATCTTTTATGTCTAAATGCATTTAACATAAGTGCTAATATAATAGGAATAGGAAATCCTGCTAAAAGCGAATAAAAACTTAATATAAATGTATTTTTAAGTGTAATAAAGAAATAAGGCGAGTCAAAAAATCTTATGAAGTGTGCTAAACCAGCCCATTTACTACCAGAAAATCCATCTCTAAAGTTGTAATATCTAAATGCTATCTGCACCCCATACATAGGTATATAACTAAATATAAATGTAATTATTATACCTGGAATAACAAAAAGCCAAAGAGTAACATCTCTTTTTAAATTTTTAATAAAATTTGCGAAGTTATTCTTACGTTTAGGTTTTAATTGAATATTTTCCATGATGAAAATCGCTCCTCCTAATCTTAAATATTTATAAATTTATTTTAACTCTGTTAAGCTAAAATTAGAATAACAAAATTTTAAAAAATTAGCAATATTAATGTTGCACAATATTTTTATTTGGTACTTTTGAATATTATTACTTATTTTTTTATAATTTTTATATATTGTTGTTTATTTTTACAAGTTTTTTATATTATATTTTTAAACTTAATGGTATCTAAATATACTGTTTTTTATAAATCCATATGTTATTTATGTATATTTATTA
>NZ_CAUWHO010000063.1:0-8700 GCF_963558545.1 uncultured Tyzzerella sp.
TTAAGCCTTTAATTTGTATATTATTTAGTGGGATTATTTCTAAAAATTGTTATAATTTAATAAAATTATCATATGGTAATATTTTTAGTTTAATAATAGCATTAGCGATTTTATGTTTAATATACCTAATACTACTAATTTTAGTAGGAGCTTTAAATAAAAATGATTTAGGTTTATTTTAGATAATGTAATAGATTACTATTTAATTTCTGCATAACTACTTAAATATTTGGCAAGCATATTATTATAGATTATTAATTTATAATAAATGTAAGGAAGGTTGTATATGCAAAAGTTAAATAAAAAAAATATATATATATTAATTTTAATACTAATTAGCTTAATAGCTACTATACCTACTATAATAAAATTTATATTTTTCCCATCTAATATAAATCTTTTAGTAGGAAATACGCATAAAATAAACTTTAACATACCAGCCGTTGCAACGTTAGTATCTAATGATGATAGTGTGTTAAATGTTAATAACAAACCTTTAGAAGAAAATGAGAATATAAAATTAAATAAAGAAGTATATTTAAAATCTGATATAGAAGGCTCCATTAATATGCAAGTTTCATTAATGGGAATACCTGTTAAAAATGTAACAGTATCTGTTTTACCAAATAGTAAGCTAATTCCTGGAGGAGATTCTGTTGGAGTTAGAATAAATACACAAGGAGTTATGGTACTAGGACTTGGAACAGTTATAGGTCAGGATAGTAAGCAATATGAACCTTCAAAAGATATATTAAAACCTGGGGATATGATATTAAAAGTAAATAATATAGATATAGATAGTAAACAAACTTTAATACAATGTATAGAAAATAATGATAAATTAAATATAGAAATAAAAAGAAATAATGTAATACAAAATGTTAATATAGAGTGTATAAAGGGAGAAGATAATAAAAACAAAATAGGAATATGGGTTAGGGATAGTACACAGGGTATAGGAACATTAACATATATAAATCCAGAAACAAAATCTTTCGGGTCTTTAGGTCACGGAGTAGTGGATATAGATACAAAAGAAATAATGGAAGTAAAAGATGGAAAGGTTATGAAATCTAATATTATAGATATAAAAAAAGGTGAAAAAGGTTCACCAGGGGAACTTGTAGGAGATATAAGAAAAAATGAAGCTGTAGGTATAATAACTAATAATACAAACGTGGGTATATATGGAAAAATAACAGATGAGAGTTTTATAATAAATAGAGAAGCTATACCGATAGGATTTAAAGATAGTGTAGAAATAGGAAAAGCTCATATACTTTGCAATATAAATGGAAATAATATAGACAAATATGAAATAGAAATAGAAAGTATAAATAAATACAACATAGATAATTCTAAATCTATGGTGTTAAAAATAACAGATGAAAAACTTTTACAAAAAACAAATGGTATTATACAAGGTATGAGTGGTAGTCCTATAATTCAAAATGGTAAAATAGTAGGAGCAGTAACTCATGTATTTGTAAATGAGCCATCAAAAGGGTATGGAATATTTATAGAGAATATGTTAAATAATGATTAAAATAAAAGGTATAGTATACTATACCTTTTTATATTTTTGTACGACGAATAGGCTGTATATCTGCCACTAGCTATATTGGTGGTAGGAAAACTCTTATAGCAAAATAAAAACCTCCTATGATAAAATAAAGTTGGTCTGGCAAATAATCAAAATGTGATAAAAGAATATATAGACCCATTTATAGGTAGCCAGAATAAGTAGAATAAAAAATATATACACTTTAGTGGCAGACAAGTAATATTCGTAATTTTAATACTATTTAGTGAATTTTTAGAGGCTTATAACAAGAGAAAATTTCCTTATATGTTGAGCAAACCACCTGTAAAACAGGTGGTTTTGATTTTCTAGGGTATAAATTTTATATGTACAATAATATTACTGTGCGTTTTAATATCATTATTATAATTTATTTTGATGATAAACTATGTTTACCTAAGTATGATATTGCTGGACTAATTAAAAGGATTTAAGATATTAAAATTCTTAAATTAGGGTTTGATTACATATTTAGGTATATAATTTTTACAAATTTAAAGATTTTTACTTTTGCATAGTTATCACATTATACTTGGAAAAATGTAAGAGAAAGTGAAAAAATAAATAATAAGATGGAGGTAAAATATGGAAGATAACAAATTTACAAACAAAAGCAATATAGAATATCCTTTAGAAGAAGATTTTGTAGATATAAAAGTGTTAAACAATAACACAAGGCTATTAGATACAAAGAAAGCAAATATATCTGATTTAGAAGATGTAGCAAGAGAAAGCACACCTATGGCTATTGAAAATGCTATAAAAAATATAAGTAATGATGTATCTCAAAATTTACAAAATGTAGCAAAAGAAAGTGAGCCAAACATAATAGAAAGCAAAATAATAGAGCTAGAAAATAGATTAAACTCATTTATTGAAAAAGATAAAATAAAAAATTGGTATACATTACCTAATTTAAAGAAAGAGTTTAAAAGGGTGCAAAGAGATGAAGTTTTGCTAGAGGTAAATGGAAAAGGACATTTAATAATGGCAGTTTTTTATGATTTAGCACATAAAACATATGCACCTAAAGACAATTCTCAATCTTATAAAGTAGAGATAGATGATAGGGTTATTTTTGATATAAAGATAGATTTTAGCACACTACCTTATAGTACTAATGTATATTCACAGATAGGGATAGTAAATACAAATGTTACACCAACTTTTGATAATAGAACTAACAATAGTTTTTCTATACCTTTTTATCCTATACTATCTGGATTTACTGATGAAATAGAAGATAGAGCCTACTTAGAACCTAATTCACAAAGCCTTATATCATTAGATGGTAAAAATAGGAGACTAAATACTGATAGTGGTCAATTAAATCAATCAGGTCATAACTGGCATATTTTTGTTCCTGCGCAAGCTAACGTTGATTATCCTATAAAGTTTTTAAATAAACTTAAAATATCAACATATGAAACTACATATAGTACAGGTTTTGTAAACAGTTTTATTTTATATAACTTAGATAATTAGGAGGTAGGTATGAATTTATTAAGAGAATATGAAGAAAATGGATACAAAATAGAAGAATACGATAATGGAACAACTGTAAAAAAGCCAATAAGCCAAAAAATAGAAGAAATAGTTGAAAAAAAGATATCAAAACAAGAAATAAGTAATGCACAAATTTTAAACAAATTAGATTATATAGAGTGTTTAGCCGAGCTAAATTCAATGAAAGGTGGTAATTTATAATGAGTACATATGAAAGCACAAAAATACTAATACAAAGTGGTAATTATGAAAAAGAAAGTATGTTAAAAAAACTAGATATATTTTTAAATCTTGACAGAATAAGAATAGAACAGTATGAAGAACTTGTAAAGATGATAGGATAAAATATTAGTTTTTATGGAGGTGTTTTATTGAGAATTTTAAAAAATGGTATTGGACTAATGATAGTTACATTACAACAATATTCGGTTGATACTGATGTTTTAACATTTAAGTTTGAAAAGCCTTTAGGTTTTGAGATAGAAAATAGTTTAGTGCAGATTATATATGAAACTGACAAGTTGGATAATATTAAAAATAATAACATAACTATTGAAGAAATAGATAATAGGATAGTTATTAATTGGAGGGTTAAAGAAAGTATCACTTTAACAAAAGGGGATAAAAAAGCTCAAATAGTTATAAAAAATAATGATAGGGTATATTTATCTAAAGTTTTTATTATTAAAGTTTTAGAAAGTTTAAATATTGATAATCAAATAGTTGAGACTAATTTATCTTATCTTGAATATTGGGAAAGTCGCATAACAGAGCTATCAGAAAAGGTTGAAGAGTTTAAGGGGTTAGATTTGAACCAATTTGTAACAGAAAAAGAGTTGGAAATAGGCCTTGATTTAAAAGCAGATAAAACGGCAATTATAGGCTTAGCAACTAAAGAAGAGATTAAACTAAAGGCTAATGTTAGTGATATTTACAATAAAACTGAAATTGACCAAAAATTAGAAGATATTGAAAATATAGATATTGACCTTTCTAATTATTATAACAAGCAACAAATAGATGAAAAGTTAGGTAATAAAGCTAATCTAGATAGTGTCTATACAAAAGAAAATACTTATAATAAAACAGAAGTTGACAATAAAATAAAATCTATATCGAAACCAAGCATTACTTCAGGTAATGGGATTAGTATTGATAATAATACCATAAGTGCAAAGGTAGACAATAAAACAATAGGGTTTAACAAAAAAGGCGAGCTTGAGGCAAAGCTAACAACTAGTGGTAATTATGATGGTAATGTAAACATTAAACAATATATTATTAAAGATGTTACAAGTGGTGTTTTATATACTATTGAAGATGAGGGACTTCCTATTACTCATAAAGTTATCCCTAGTGTTTTTGTTTTAGAAAGCAGTGAGCAAAGAAAAACAACTATGACAGATTTTAATTTAAATATTGAAAATATAGAAAGTGAAAATGGGATTAAAATACAAAATAATTATACATTAAATATTGCTAATGGAGAAACACCTATAATAAATAAATCGGAGTTTACTAATATATTAAGTTTGAAAGGGGGAAGATAAATGATATATTATTATGTAAATTCAACAAGTGGTATAGATAGCGAAACATCAGGAAGTCAAGAAACCCCATTTAAAACATTAGAATATTGTATTACTCAAATACATACTAGAAATATAATGCAGTTAAACCTTGAAGATGAAGAAGAAGTGTTATTTATGCTAAATAGTAATATTGAGGTATTAGATAATGACGCCCAAAAACAACGAGAGGAACACCTTGCTAAAGCAATTAGTAGAGCATATACAGATGATGTAACTGTTTATTTAGATAAAGGTAATTATGAATTGACTTCATCTAACATATATAACGGTGCTAGTGATAAAGCATTAATAGTAGAAGGACAAGGGAAAGATACTATTATTAAAAATAGTTTTACTGGAAATAATTCTTATTTTGGTACACTAGGATTTATAGTAGAGTTTAGGAAATTTATTTGGGACAATAGTGGAGTAAGTAATTCTACTGTAAATAATTTTTTATTTAATAATAATGTTGCATTTGAAAATATATTATTTACTAATATACAAGATGATGGGTATGCTTGGGTTGGAGGAGGATATGGTTATTGGACAATAAAGAATTGTGTAAAAAATAACTTCAGTACAAGTTTTTTAAGAGATGATGCAAGTGGAAATCAGTCTAGTATCGCAGGAAGTTATGGTTATTTTACATTAGGATATGCTAACCCTCAACATACTATACACGAAAATAATAAAATAATTACAGAACAATCTACACCTTTGCAATTAGATGAAGATTATAGCATTACTGACCCTAGTGTTGACACATCTAAAGTAGGGTTATATGCAGGAACATATGCTTGGACAAAGCCTTTATGTTTAATTAAAATAGATAATAAATATTATTCAATTAATCAAGAATTTTATAATAATGATACACAAAACTTTAATGAAGTTGGTAGTAAAGATTTTGAAAAGAGTTTTGATATTGCTTTATTAACAAAACAAGTTACATATAATGATAATACTTTTATTCCCCTAGAAAAGTTTGATAATTTTAGTATTGTATTTCAAGATAATAATATAAAAAAATTAAATATAAATGGGTATAAAATAGAAAACAAAACTGTTATTACTAACCCTATTGATACTAGAATGGTTGAGTATTTTAACAGTATAAAAATAAATGGGAATAATGTTAAATGTTTATTAAAATTTGGAGATGAAGAACAGTATTATAGTTATAACTTTGATAAAAATGCACTTGAAAATGGAGAGATAGATAATATAGCAACTATTGGTATTGATATATCAAAAATAGAAAGCATAAATTTTAATAAAATAAAAAAAGAATTAGAATTTACTAGTATAACTTTTGCTTTTTATATTCAACAAGATAGTATAGTTAACAATGTTGTTATTGATTATTTAGAAGTTGGAGAATTTAGCCAAAAAGATAGCTATTATACAAACTTAAAAGTAGGTTATAAAAGAATAACAATACAGCCTAGTTTTAGTGCTAGCTTAGTAAAAATAAATGTTTTATAATGGAGGGATATTTATGAAAAAAATTAACTGGGAAGAAAGATTTAAAAACCCTATATTTTGGGTAAATACAGCTCTTGCAATAGCTACACCTATATTTGCTTATTTTGGCATAAAAGGGAGCGATTTAACAACTTGGGGTAGTTTATTTAATGTGATTTTAGATGCTATTAAAAACCCTTATGTTGTAGGTCTTGTTTTAGTTAGTTTGTGGAATAACATTATTAATCCTATTACAAAAGGTATTACAGACTAGGGGGTACATATGAAAATAAACAAGCTAATAGCACATAGTAGCAACTTTAATATGGGAAGAAAACAAAAAATACAATTTTTAGTTATACATTATACAGCTAATAATGGAGATTTAGCAAAAAGTAATTGTAATTATTTTAAATTGCCTAATAGAAACTCATCGGCTCATTATTTTGTAGATGAAAAGGAAATATGGCAAAGCGTAGAAGATAATGATATGGCTTGGCATTGTGGGACAAGGGGTAAATATTATCACAGTAGTTGTAGAAATGAAAATGCAATAGGTATAGAGCTATGCTCTGAAAAAGATAGAAAAGGTAATTACTATTTTACTAATGAAACAATAAATAATGCAGTAAGCCTTGTAAAAATATTAATGGAAAAATACAACATACCTATTGAAAATGTAGTAAGGCACTATGATGTAACACATAAAAATTGTCCTGCACCTTTTGTAAATAATATTACTGCTTGGGATAATTTTAAAAATAGTTTAACGGAGGAATATATGTTTGTAGAGAGAAACTATAGTTATAACGGAAAAGTTAAATCTTTTAAGGTTATAAATGAACAAGGAGAAAACTTTATAAGAGCTAGAGATTTGGCAGATTTATTAAACAAAAATATTAGTTATGATAATAAAACAAAAATAACTAATTTAGATGATATATTTAGCAATATTACTGTGGAGGTTGGTAATAAAAATACAACTGTTAAAGCTATAAATAGTGGTGGATTTAATTTTGTAAAAGTTAGAGACTTAGCCGATGTTTTAGGGTATGAAACAGGATATAATGAAACTAACAACAGTATATTTTTTAACTTAAAAAAGTCTATTATTGATAAATTAAAGCTATTAAAAAGTAGGTGATTTATATGAATATTTTTGAAAGCAAAATAAAATATTTTATATCTTGCATAACAGGTATTTTGTCGGCTATTTTAGGTGATTTTTGGTTTTTGTTTGTGTTTTTACTAGGACTTAACATAATAGATTATACAACAGGAATATTAAAAGCTAGATATTTAAAGATAGAAAGCTCAAGAAGAGCTATGAAAGGTTTTATTAAAAAGTTTTTAATATGGTGTTTGGTAGCTATGGGTTTTGGCCTTGGGATAGCCTTTGAAATGATAGGTGAGGTTATAGGAATTAATTTACATATAATGTTAGCAATAGGTTGGTTTATACTTGCCCATTGTATAATAAATGAATTTAGAAGTATTTTAGAAAATATAGTAGAGCTTGATAAAGGATACCTTGTACCTAAATGGTTAATAAAAGGACTTGAGGTTACTCATAAAATAATGGATAAAAGGGTTAATGATATACTTGATAATATAGATGAAAAAGATAGTAATTAGGTGCTCTCTTTTTTATAAGTATGAAAAAAACAATTTTTATATATAATTTTTAGGACATAAATTTTAGTTGATTACACTTTAAAAATATCTGGATTTGAGGGTACATTAACTATAGAATTTGAAGGAATGGAAGACTGTATTGAAGGCTTAACAATTGGTCTTGAAAACTTAAAAAGATATGTGAATTATAGTAAAAAAACTACTTGTATAAATTATACGAGTAGTTTTTTTACTATAATTCACATATCCTAACTATGCTTTTACATTAAAGTTGCTTAATTTAAAATCTAAATTGCTTTTCTTTTTTGGTGTTATATTTACTAAAGAAAAACTTTCATCTAAGCTTTTAAAGGTAACATCTTTTAAATTAAGATTTTTATTTATTAGATAATTACTCAATAAATCTATATTATCTTTTACTAAAAATTGTGTATTATCATTTTCTAGCCTAAACTGACAGCTAATATCATTATTAATTTTATTAATAAAAACTTCTAACTTGCCTAAATATAATAAATTTAATGAAAGTAGTGCAGAACCACTATTATTTTTTGAAGCAGTATTTTTATTTTTTTTATTAGAGAATACTATAAGTTCTGCAGTTGTAGAAAAATTATTTATATTTAGGGGTATTTGTAAAAATACAGTGCTTTTTAAGTTATTCATAAAGTCTATATTTTTATTAAGATTGTCTAAATTGTTAATAATGTTTTCTTTGTTTGAATCATTATAATTATTAATATTGTCTTTTATATTTTTTGATATTATATGTAAATCTTCAAAAAAATCATTTAAATCTTCATTAGATGAGTTTTCAAAATCAAAAAATTTTAATTTATTATTAAAGGTATCAAAGTTATTTATTACATCTTTAAATTTTGTATTTATTTTAGGCGATGATTTTATAATACTAAAAATTTCTTTTTGGAGTAAATTTAA
>NZ_CAUWHO010000064.1:0-8640 GCF_963558545.1 uncultured Tyzzerella sp.
CTTTTAAAATAAATATTAACATTACACATAAAAATAAAATAAATAATATATATTTTAATAATCTATAATCTATTTTAGACTTTTTATAATATGCACTCTTTTTCATTTTATATCCACCTTATTATATGCTATAAAATATATATATTTAAAATTATAAATATTAATACTAATTATTTAACATTGTGTAAAATTTCTAAAATATTATATAATTTATCCACATCTATTTGTCCTGGAGCAGATGAAACATCTAAAGCTCCAAATGTTATGGCAGAGCCAAATGTTTCTCCAGCTATTCTAGTTATAGCACCTATCTTAGACATAGATATAGTAATTACTGGTGTTTTAGGGTATTTATCAACCATAATATATGTTGCATAAATAAGTGTAAAAACATCTTTTATAGATTTTGGCATAACTGCTATTTTAGGTAAATCTGCATTTAAATTTTGCATTTTACAAAGTCTTTTAACTATTTCTTCTTTATCCGGAGTTTTACTAAAATCGTGATTTGATATAATCACTTTTACATTAGCATTATGAGCTTTATCTACTATTTGTTTTACTATATCATCTCCTATAAAAAGCTCTATATCTATTAAATCTACATATCCACTTTTAGCAACTTCTATATTTAATTTTTTATAGTATTGTAAACTTATTTCCTTTTTCCCACCTTCTTTTATAGTCCTAAATGTAAAAATAATAGGTATTTCTTTTAATATATTCCTTATTTTTTTTATTAAATCTTTTACACAATCTAAATCTTCAACTTTATCTAAATAATCTATTCTAACCTCTACCAAATCTAACTTTTTATCTTTTAATTTTTTTGCATTACACAAAAATTCTTCTTTATTCATACCAATTAAAGGTACGCATATTTTAGGTACTCCCTCACCTATTTTTATATTTTTAATTTTAATATAATTTTTCATAGTTCTCCCTTTATTTAATTTAAAAAATAAGACAAAGTATATAAAACACCTTATCTTATTTTGTATATATATTAACTTATAATGTTATAATTTTCATCTGCATTATACCAACCTGTTATTTTCCATTTATCTCCTTCTAACTTAAGGTAATAAACGTAATAATATGTTTGGAAAGAGTTATCTTCTTTAGAAACTTTTACATATGCTAGTGTATTATCTCTTTTGTCATATGTAAACTCATTAACATTTATACTTGTTACTTTTGCTTTATTTTTTTTTAAATTTTCAATATTGGCTAAAACTATATCTACCTGTTCATCAAAAGCATTATTTGCTATTAAATCATCTGATAATAATATCCTTTGCTTTTCTAATATACCTGGAACTATAGATAAATCTTTTATTTTATTTCCATATAATAACTTATATCCCTCTGTATATAAAGTAACAACCTGCTCAGGAGTTTTAGGATATCCCTCTTCAGTTATATTCATAATCTTATCATATATACCCTTAGCTACTACTCTATCATTTTTATTAAAATATCCAGAGGTATCTCCTGTTTTAACCATAGAAACAGACAAAAACCCTATTATTATAAATACTACTAAAGTAATAAATAAAACACCTATTATATTGTTTCCAGATTTATTTTTTTTATTGTTGTTAATATTATTAGATTTATTATTTTCTGTTTTATTATTGCTATTTTTAGCTTTATCATCTTTTTTATATCCCATAAAGTATAACCCCCCTATTCTATAACATTTTTTATAATATCCCAAAGCCTTTCTCTACCGTCCTTATTTTGACTAGAAAATGGTATTAATATATCTTCTTTGCTAATATTAAGTCCTTTACTTATCATAGAAATATGCTTATTTAATTGGCTTCTTTTAAGCTTATCACTTTTAGTAGTAACTATTATTATTTTATATCCATAATGTTTTAGCCAATCATACATCATTTTATCATTAGCACTAGGCTCGTGTCTTATATCTATAAGTAAAATAATAGATTTTAACTGCTTTCTTTCCAAAAGGTATTCTTCTATCATTTTTCCCCATTTTGCAACTTCCGTTTTAGATGCCCTAGCATATCCATATCCTGGTAAATCTACAAAATGCACTATATCCTCTACATTATAAAAATTTATAGTTCTAGTTTTCCCTGGATTTTGGCTAGTTCTAGCTAAAGACTTTCTATTTACCATACAGTTTATAAGAGAAGATTTACCTACATTAGATTTACCTACAAAAGCCACCTCTGGTAGCTCTGCATCTGGATATTGGTCTTTTCTTCCACAAACTGCTGTTAATTCTACATTATTTACATTCATAAAAATTCTCCTTAGTTTAATATAGCATATTGTAAAACTGTTTCTATATTACTTGCTAAAATTATTTCTATATCACTTTTAATGTAATCTGGCATTTCTTCCATATCTACCTCATTATCTTTTGGTATAATAACTGTTTTTATACCTATCCTTTTAGCTGCTAATATTTTTTCTTTAAGCCCACCAATAGGTAATACATTTCCTCTTAAAGTTATTTCACCTGTCATAGCAACATTTTTATTAACTTTTTTATTAGTTAAAGCTGATATGATAGCAACTGTAATAGTTATACCAGCAGATGGCCCATCTTTTGGGGTTGCCCCTTCTGGTATATGTATATGTATATCGTTTATTTTATAAAAGTTTTTAGGTAAATTATATTTTTTATAATTTGCTCTAATATAACTAATAGCTGCTTGTGCAGATTCATTCATCACTTTTCCTATATTTCCTGTTATAGATACCTTGCCGTTACCTTCCATAATGGCTACCTCTATATCTAGTGTTGTACCCCCAACACTTGTCCAAGCAAGCCCTCTAACACAACCTACAATATCTTTTTTATGTAAAGTTTCTTTCTTATATTTAGGTGCTCCTAAAAAATTTTTTATATTATTATTAGTTATAGTTATATTTTTATAATTACCCTCTAACCTTAGTTTAACAGTTTTTCTACATAATTTAGCTATGTTTCTCTCTAACTGCCTTACACCTGTTTCTCTAGTATATTCTGTTATTATTTTTTTAATAATAGACTTACTTATTTTTAAATTTGATGTAGATAAATTATGGCATTGTAATTGCTTTGGTATTAAAAATTTAGATGCTATCGTTTCTTTCTCTTCTGTTGTATAGCTAGATAGTTGTATTATCTCTAATCTATCTCTTAAAGGTGCTGGTATTTTTGATATATCATTTGCAGTACATATAAAAAACACTTTAGATATATCAAATGGTATTTCTAAATAACTATCTTTAAAGTCTTTATTTTGTTCCTTATCTAAAACTTCTAACAAGGCTGCCGATGGGTCCCCCCTAAAATCTGTAGATATCTTATCTATCTCATCTAATAATATTAAAGGGTTGTCTGTCTTTGTATCATTTATAGCCTTTATTATTCTACCAGCCATAGCACCTATATATGTTTTCCTATGTCCTCTAATCTCTGCTTCATCTCTTAGTCCACCTAAAGATATTCTTGTATATTTTATATTAAGAGCATTAGCTATACTTTTGGCTATAGATGTTTTCCCTACACCAGGTGGTCCTAAAAGACAAAGTATAGGAGTAATATTAATACTTTTAGATGTTTGCATAACTGCTATATGCTCTGTTATTCTTTCTTTAACATCTTCTAATCCAAAATGTCCTTTTTCTAACTGTTCTTCTATATTTAATATATCTTTATTAATATCTGATGATTGTTGCCAAGGTAAATTTATTACAAAATTTATATACTCATTACACACCATATACTCTGGTGAAGAAGTTGATATTTTATCTAATCTATTTATTTCTTTTTCTAATTTTTCTTTAGCATAACTAGGTATAGTTTTTTTATTTAATAAGTTTCTATACTCATCTGCATCACTATTTTCCTCGTTATCTAGCTCTTTTTTTATAGTTTTTAACTGCTCTCTTAAATAATATTCTTTTTGGGTTTTGTCTATTTTTACTTTAGTTTTGCTTAATATGTCTGCCTCTATTTCAGATATTTTTATTTTTTTTGAAAGTGATTTTAAAAAATATTCTAATTGATTTTTTAATGATATTTCATTTAAAATATATAGCTTATCCTCTATATCTAAATTAATATTATTTAATAAAGTTTTAAATAAATCATTTATATTGTCAGTTGATAATATATCCATTATTATATCAGGCATAAAATTATTTTTTACTCTTGCATACCCTGCAAACATATCTTTTAAAATTTCTAAAAAAGCCATTTCTTCTTCATCTGTTAAATCATATTCATTTTCTAATACAGATAAATTTACTTTAAAAAATGGTGTATTTTGTGTTATTTCTTCTATTTTAGCAATTTCCACACCTTCTACAACTACCCTTGTTATAGATGGCATAATATCATTATGTTTTTTTATTTTTACTATTGTTCCTATATTATTAAATTTTTTATCTTCTTTTTCTAAAACTAAAAATAACTGTTTATCATCTTCTAATGCAACTTCCAATGCATTTATAGACTTTCTTTTTGATATATCTAATGTAGAGCTTTCTCCTTTTAAAATAACCATATCTTTAATAGCTATTAATGGCATTGTTATATTTTTATTATTCATTAGTTTCACCTACGTCTAATATATTTTATTAAAGTTAATTATTATACTAATTTATTTATTGTATATATATATTATTTACTTATAAATTGTGTTTGTCAATACATATTTAAAAATATATATTAAATGTTTGAAATATGGTAAAATTTATTGTATAATTTAATTTCATAAAACTTTTATATTTAATATTTCTATGTAGTATTAGGGAGGTACATTATGCAAAATATAATTGAAATTTTAAAAGCTATATTTTTAGGTATAGTAGAGGGTATAACAGAATGGCTACCTATTAGTAGTACAGGGCATATGATTTTAGTAGATGAGTTTTTACAGCTTAATTTAAGTGATGACTTTAAATCTATGTTTTTTGTTGTTATACAACTTGGTGCTATATTGGCCGTTATATTTATTTATTTTAACAAGCTAAATCCTTTTGCACCTAGTAAAACTAAAAGTCAAAAACATCAAACTTTTATCCTTTGGTTTAAAGTTATATTTGCCTGCATACCTGCTGGTATAATAGGACTTTTATTTGATGATAAATTAGATGCTCTATTTTATAACTATCAAACAGTTGCTGCTATGTTAATTGTTTATGGTATATTATTTATATATATAGAAAATACTCATAAAGACAAATCCTTTAAAATAAACACTTTAAATGCTCTATCTTACAAAACTGCCTTTATGATTGGTCTGTTTCAAGTATTAGCATTAATCCCTGGTACATCTCGTTCTGGTGCTACAATAGTAGGGGCTATGCTCATTGGTACATCTAGGATAGTTGCTACAGAGTTTACATTCTTTTTAGCTATACCAGTTATGTTTGGTGCTAGTATTTTAAAAATTTTAAAATTTGGATTTAGCTGGACTCCACTAGAAATACAAGTTTTATTAGTTGGTTGTGCTATTTCATTTATTGTTTCTATATTTGCTATTAAATTTTTAGTAAATTATATAAAAACTAATGATTTTAAAGCTTTTGGATATTATAGAATAGTACTTGGTATATTAGTTTTAGGATATTTTTTCTTATCTAAATAAATAATTATATAAAAACTGGGAAAAATAATATTATAAATTTATTAAAGGAGTTAATAAAATGAAAAAATTTGTAATATTTTTCTTAGTTTTTTTTATTTTGTCTACTAATATAGCTTTTGCAAATGATATAGAAATTAATGTTGATGCCCAAAGTGCCATATTAATGGATTACAAAACAGGGCGTATACTTTATTGTAAAAATGAAAAAGAACCTCTTGCTATGGCTAGTACAACAAAAATAATGACAGCTATATTAGCTATAGAAAATGGTAATTTAGAAGATATAGTAAAAGTTAGCAAAAATGCTACAAAAGCACCTCCTGTAAAAATGCACTTAAAAGAAAATGAAGAAATAAAATTAAAAGATTTATTATATGCATTAATGTTGCAATCTTCTAACGATGCTGCTGTGGCAATAGCTGAGCATATATATAAAGATGTAGAAACATTTTGCGACAATATGACTAAAAAGGCAAAAGAAATAGGTGCAAAAGATACTGTTTTTAGAACACCTAATGGGTTAGACTACTTAGACCATCATTCTACTGCCTATGATATGGCTATAATAGCTAGATATGCTCTTAGTAATAAGCAGTTTATGGATATTATTAATACAAAGCAAGTATCATTTAAAACAAATGTATCTAGCTATGATATAATAAATAAAAATAGACTATTATCCGAATTTGAAGGTGCTAATGGTGTTAAAACTGGATATACTGGTAAGGCTGGACATTGTTTCGTAGGCTCTGCTACACAAAATGATATGACACTTATATCAGTTGTTTTAGCTAGTGGTTGGGGAGAAAAAGGCAAAAGACAAAAATGGATAGATACTAAAACTTTATTAAACTATGGCTTTAAAAATTTTTCCTATGAAAATATACTCTCTAAAAATGATTGTTTAGATACTATATCAATAATAAAAGGAGAAAAAGACACTATGCCTTTATATTATGAAAACGATATAGTATTACCTATATCTAATAAAGATGAAAAGGAAAAAATCTCTGTAAAACTTGACTATATAAAATCTTTAGATGCTCCTATCAAAAAAGATGAAAAAGTTGGTGTAGCCAATATATATATAAATGATACACTAGTAGCACAAACTAATATATTAACTAAAGAAGATGTTGATAAGAAAACTTTTTCATATTATATTAATGATATATTTAAAAATTGGGCAAATATTATAAAATAAAAAAGTATAGACTTAGTCTATACTTTTTTATTTTATAATACAATTAAGATATGACTTATATTTTTAAAGGAAAAATTATATACGGGTGTTTTTATTAATTTTTATTAGTAAAAATTAATAGGAATATCCTGTTTTTAAATACAACATATTCAAAAAATTGATTTTATATTTTAAGCTTCGTCTAAAAATACTCTATATCCTTTAAAAGCTTCATATATATCTGCTTTACTTGTTATTTCCCAAGGTGCGTGCATACATAAAACAGCTACACCACTATCTATTACTTGCATTCCATAATTTGCAAGTATATAAGCTATTGTGCCACCACCACCAAGGTCTACTTTACCAAGCTCTGCTGTTTGGAAAGTAACATTATTTTTTTCCATAATATTTCTTAAGTGTGCAATATATTCTGGATTAGCATCATTAGAGCCACCTTTCCCACCAGAACCTGTAAATTTATTAAATACAAGACCTTTTGCAAAATATGCAGAGTTTTTCTTTTCATAAGCACTTCCATATAATGGGTCATAAGCTGCACTAACATCTGAAGATAACATTTTAGAATTTTCTAATGTGCGTCTAAGCTTTAAGCTAGAATATTGTCCCATTCTATCCATAAGCTCTGCTAAGCTATTTTCAAAAAATCTACCCTGCATACCAGTAGCTCCAACACTACCTATTTCTTCTTTATCTACTAATATACAACAAGTAGTTCTTTTAACTGGCTTATCTTCAAGCATAGCCATTAAAGATGTAAATGCACACACTCTATCATCTTGTCCATATGCCATTATCATACTTTTATCTATACCACATTCTCTAGCTTTACCAGCTGGTACAATTTCTAATTCTGCCGATAAAAAGTCTTCTTCTTCTATGTTATAAGTATCCTTTAAAAGTTTTAAAACATTGGCTTTTACAGCATCTTTTTCTTCACTTTTTAAAGGCTTATTTGCTATTAAAAGGTCCAAATTTTCCCCCTCTACAACCAATCTAGCAGTTTTATCCATTTGTTCTCTTGAAAGGTGTGCCAATAAATCTGTAATAACAAAAACAGGGTCCTCATCTTTTTCACCAATATTTATAGTAACTTTTGTACCGTCTTTTTTAATAATAACACCGTGTAATGCAAGAGGCATAGCTACCCATTGGTATTTTTTAATACCACCATAATAATGTGTATCTAAAAATGCAAGTTCACTATCTTCATATAATGGATTTTGCTTAACATCTATACGAGGCGAGTCTATATGTGCACCTAGTATGTTCATACCATTTTCTATATCTTCCTCACCTATTTGGTATAAAACAATGGCTTTATTCATACATACAGCATATACTTTATCACCTGTTTTTAAAGACCCGTTATCTTTTATTATATCTTTTAAATCTTTATATCCTACCTTTTTAGCTAAATCTACAGTAAGGTCTACACATTCCCTTTCTGTTTTACCAGCATCAAGCATTTCTCTATATTTAGAATTAATTTTTTCAAGTTCTTCTAGTTGTTTTTCGTCATAACCTTTCCAACAATTTTCTCTTTTCATAAAATCACCACACCTTTTACAATTTTAAATATAATATTTATTTTAATAATTTTATCAATAAAACAATATTATGTCAATTGATAAAATTCAATTAACTTTCCTTTATCTATAAAGCTTATTTTATTAGTTAAACCATTTTCATTTATATTATAACACAAAGAAAAATATACATTATTATTTTCTATATTATATATTTTATTTATTAAATTTACGTTTTTTTTAATTTCATTTAAAGATATATTAGAAAAATTTAACTTTAATCCTATCC
>NZ_CAUWHO010000065.1:0-8209 GCF_963558545.1 uncultured Tyzzerella sp.
ATATATTTTATAATACTGTATAAATCATTTATGTATATAAATGTATATAATTTTATAATATAATTGTATATATAATATTTCAATACATTTTATAAAAAAATTAAATATATATTTTGTATATAATAAAAAAGCATAGCTTAAGCTATGCTTTTTTATTATTCTTCATTATAATCAAGTTCTTCATGTGATCTTTGTTGTTTTTTGATAACATATACAGAAAGTAAAATTATAAGAGCTAATAATAATACTAAAAGTAATGATATACCCATATTAGAGTTTTCAGAGAAACCGAATGCAGGTTTTTCAACTTCTACGTTTTCATTTTCAATAGAATTGTTTACTTCATTAATAGTATTTTCTACTCTAGCAATAGCATTCTCTAATTGATTAACATTTGCTGCTTCAATATTATCTAAACCAGCTTCTGCAAATACTCTAGTAACACCGCTAGATATTCCATCTGCATTAATAGCATTAGTAATATTATCTATATTTAAAATACCATTATTTGTAGTTTCACCTGTAGCATTAGATTCATTTCTGTCTGCATCTAATCCTTGTTCTAAACTATCAGATTCTTCATTTGTATCTGGAGTATCTGGAGTATCTGGAGTTTGTGGAACTGTTGGATTTAATGGATTTACTATTTCTGGAGTTATATTAGCTCCACCACTATTACCTTCTACTATTCCTCCATTATTTCCTTCTGTTGTACCTTCTGTTGTACCTTCTACTATTCCTCCATTATTTCCTTCTGTTGTACTCTCTTCTGTACCTTCTGTTGTTCCTTGTCCAATACCATTTTTAGAAGTAATAGCAGGAACTAAAACAGTAGTTTTATCAACTCTGTATGGGAATGAAATAATTTCATTACTAGTATCTGCTGTAGATGTTTCTAACTTCCAACCTTCAAAATTTTGCATTTTCTGGTCATAATTAACTAAACCATTAAATTCTACAAAATCTGTTGAATGGAGATCAAATTCGTCAAATGAATCCAATTTATAAAGTAATTTTTGATTATTGTCTTTTATTTCTAACTTTATTTTATAATATTTTAAGTTAGATTTTGTAATATGCCAATTTTCATTGTTGTTATCAGTTGGATCTTCACCTTCGTATCTAGGAATATATACAGTAGTTTCAGGTGAAAATAAATTACTACCTGTAATTTTAATATTCCCTCTAAATCTAAGCATAGACAATTCTGGGTTGTTTCTAAATGTATCAGATCCACTTATAGTTGTTAATTCTGGTAAATTAACTGATTTTATTTTTCCTATTTTATAATTTAAAAATGTTTTATCTCCATTTATAGTTGTTAACTTTGGTAAACTAATATTAGATAATTCTTGACATCTAGCAAATGTATAGTCACCATTTATAGTTGTTAATTCTGGTAAATCATTTTCTGCTATAGTTACTAAATCTCTACATTGATTAAATGTATCAGACCCATTTATAGTTGTTAATTTTGGTAAAGATACTTTATTCAGGTCTGAAAGCCCCATAAATGTTTTATCTCCATTTATAGTTTGTAACTCAGGTAAATTAACTATTTCTACAAATCCAGAATATGCAAATGTTTCATTACCTTCTACTTTTTCTAATTTTGGTAATATTAATCCTCTTAAACTTTTATCATTTCTATTTATACCTGTTATTTTAAAACATTGAGCAAATGTTTTGTTACCTGTTATAGTTTGTAATGATTCCATACTAACTACTTCTAAAGAAGTACATTTAGAAAATACAGGACCATCCATAGTTGTTAATGCATTCATACTAACTGCTTTTAAAGTACTTTTACTTGAATTAAATAATTCTTCAGGAATACTTGTTAATGAATCCATACTAACTACTTCTAATTTACTTAATCCGTTAAATACATTAGCATCTACAGTTGTTACTGAGTCAAGATTAACTGTTTTTAAGTTTGGAGCATATTTAAATAAATCTACTGGTAAAACTTCTAATTTAGGAAGGTAAACTTCTGCTAATTTAGGATCTGAAACTCCATAGTTACCAAATGTGAAATTTCCATTTATAGTTGTTAATTCTGGCATTTGAACCATTTTTAAATTTTCACATTTATCAAATGTAGAATTACCATTTATAGTTTTTAATTTTGGAAAATCAACTTCTTGTAAACTTGTACAACCTAAAAATGTATAACCATCATTTATAGTTGTTAACTCTGGTAAATATACTTGTGCCAATTTTTGACAATTAGCAAATATATGTTTTCCACTTAATTCTGTTAAACTATCAAATCTAGCAGATTCTAATTTTAAACATCTTCCAAATGCTTCAGTACCTACACTTGTAACTTTTGGGAAATCTACACTTACTAAATCCTGCGCATCAAGAAATGCGATGTTTGAAATTTCTGTAACATTAGGTGCAGTTACAGTTACTACACTAGATTCTCTAAATGCCGAATTACCTATTTTAGTATTACCTAATATTGTAACATTTTTTAAACCTTTAACTCCATAAAATGCCCCAATACCAATTTCTTTTACTTCTACATCATTAATATGACTTGGTATAGTTAAATCGGCAGGTGCATTGTTACGGTCTTTTAAATACTTTATAGTTCCAGTATTCTTATCAAATTCAAATATTTTAGAAGCCTCATCTTCAACGCTCCCTTGAGCTAGTAAATCTACACCAGTTTTTAAAACTTCAACATTTTCATCTAAAAGAGGTAAAGTAGCTATTCCATTTTCTATACCTACTTGCTCTTCAGATTGAACATTTTCACTTTCTTCAACTTGATCTTGTGTTTCTTGTGTTGTTTCTTCTGTTGTTTCTTCAACAGTTGTCTCATCTGTTGTTTCTTCTATTATTTCCCCAACTGTTGTTTCTTCAACAGATATCTCTTCTTCACTACCTCCTTCTTTTTCAGTTGCTGATAAATTTTCAGCAGCTTTTACATTTGTTGGGATTGATGTAACCCCTAAAATAGCACTTAATCCCAATGCCAAAATCCTATTTTTCTTCATACCTTCTCCTCCTAAATAAATAATTTATAAAACCAATGTTGTAAAATTATATAATGTCATCTACAGTATTAAAAATAATTCTGTCAAGTACATTATATCCTATTATTTTAGTATTGTCTATAATTTTTTATAAATTTTTCCAATTTATTTTTGAGTTAATAAATAAGTAAAAAAAAATACACCTAAATGAAAATTATACAGTCCAAAATTTTCAAATAGATGTAAAATAATAAATTTTATTATAATAATAAATTGTAGTATAAAATTTTAAAATAGTTTGAATTTATATGATTTCTACTAGTATATTTTTTGTAACATCTTCTCTAAGGGCTATCATAGTACCTTTTACAAAATATGCTACTGGTTCTTTTAAGGGGCTTTTTAACACACATTTTACAATGCTCCCATCTACAAACCCTAGTTCTTGTAATCTTCTTTTTATATTTTCTTCTAAAAATATTTTTCTTATATAACAGCTTTTTCCAAGTTGTAAATTATTTAACATTATTTTATTCATAATAACTCCCCTTTTTAATATATTTAGTCTAAGGAAACTTTTATATATTATATTTTAAAAATTTTTAAGTGTTACAAAAAAGGAGCTGATTTTATTTTTAAAACACAAAAAGCATATGATTTAGAACGAAAAAATACTATAACCTTTACAATGGAAGATTATATCGAAATGATTTATAGAATAAATAAAGAAAATATTAAAATAACAGAGCTTGCAAGTTTATTAAATATTAAAGCATCGTCTGTATCTAAAATGGTAGAAAAATTAAAAGATTTAAACTTAATAGAAAAAGAAAAATATGGTGAAATAAATTTAACTAATAGTGGAGAAGATTTAGGTAAATATCTTTTAAAAAGGCATAATACACTATGTAAATTTTTTAATAAAATAAATAGTAAAGATAATTTATATTTAGTAGAACAAATAGAACATTTTTTTGATAAAGAAACAATAAATAATATAGAAAATTTTTTAGAAAATATGGAGGTAAAAAATATTGAATATTAAATTATACAAAAATAAAATATTAACTATCCTATTGTTTATAATATTGTTTTTAAGCCTTATTTTTTCTTTTAACTATCTTTATAATAATACTACGCCTTGTTACAACGATAATTCTAACAACGGTATAAAATTACCTATTATTATGTACCACCATATATGTAAATTAGATAGTAGATTAAACGATTTTACTATCAAACCAGAGCAATTTGAAAAAGATATGCTATATTTAAAAGAAAAAGGGTATGAAACTATAAGTGTTAAACAACTTTTAGATTATGTAAATAATAACACCCCTTTACCAGAAAAACCTATTATGATAACTTTTGATGATGGACACGAAAGTTTCTATGAGTACATATATCCTATGCTAAAACAGTATAATCTAAAGGCAGTTTTATCAGTTGTTGGTTCTTATACAGATACTTATAGCGAAAATGAAGACCATAACATAAATTACTCTTATCTAACTTGGAAACAAATAAACGAAATGTCAGATAGTGGGCTTGTAGAAATAGGAAATCACACTTACGATTTACATACTATGGATAAAGGGCGTAATGGTTGTAGTAAAAAGTCTGGAGAAAGCCTAGAACAATACAAAAACTTTTTAACTAAAGACGTATTAAAATTACAAGATAAAATATTAAATTACACAGGGCGAGATTTAAAAATATTTACATATCCTTTTGGTAGATTTAGTAAAGAAACTAAGGAAATAATAAAAGATTTAGATTTTTCTGTTATTTTTAATTGTTCTCAAGTAGTAAATGTAATAGATAAAAATAATTCAGATATAGTTTATAATCTAGGTAGATTTAATCGCCCTAATGGTATAAGCACAGAGCAATTTTTCAAAAAAATAATAGAATAAAATACACTTTTAAGTGTATTTTACTCTATTATTAATTATTATTTTAGTTTAATCTTAAATGTTTTAATTTCATAAGGTTTAATTTCAAATGTAAAGTCTTTACCATTTGTCATTATTTCTTGTATATTATTTTCCATAAGGTCACATTCATAAGCTTTTTCAATATCTTTAAATAGGCTTAATTTAACATTTGTTCTCTTATTATGATATTCATACATTCTTATTATTAAATCTTGGCTATCTTCTGCTTTTTTAATAACTTCTATCATAACATTTTCTTTATTTACATTTGCAAAGCTAAGCTCTTTATCTAAACTACCACTATGAGCATCTTCTACAATAGTAACTAATGGGTTGTTTAAGTTATATGCCTGCATAGCTGTATTAGCTTCTTTCCAATCTCCCATATGTGGGTAAATAGAATAAGTGTAATAATGTACTTCTTTATCAGCATCTGGGTTAGGGTCACAAGTAGATTTTATAAGAGTTAGCCTCATATCACCCTCTATAATATCGTGTCCATATTTAGATTCGTTTAACATAGAAACACCAAATCCTTCTTCAGATAAGTCTGCCCACTTATGCCCGCAAACTTCAAATCTAGCTATGTCCCAAGTTGTATTATTATGTGTAGGTCTTTTTACATTACCGTATTGTATTTCATAAGTAGCCTCATTTGTATTAATATCAATAGGGAAACATACTTTTAATAATACGTCTTTTTCTTTCCAGTCAACAATATTTTCAAAATCTACTCTTTCAATATTTTTATAAATATGCATATATTGAGTAATAGTAGATGTTAAAAATTGTCTTACTATTTTTAATGTAGCTCTAACAGGACCATTCTCTACAACTTCTGCACATTGTAAATCATCTACTAGCCACATTTTTTCTTTATAGAAAATATCAATATCCCAGTTGTCAAAACACATAGGTTTATCTTCAAAAGCTTGTAACTCATTACCTAATCTACCATTTTTTAATAACTGTCTATTAGATTTTTTGTGTACAAAAGATGTAATGTTTGCTTTTTCATCAAGGCTAATTTTAAAGAAATCATTTTCTATGTTAGATATTGTGCAAACTAATGTATCTTTAGAGCATTCTTCATCTACAAGCTTAAATGCTTTATACCCATTAGCTGGAACGTCTTTAGCAAAGAAAATTACCTTATTATCTCTTGTTATTTGACAATCAATTTTATTGTTGTTTTCATCTAATACAGATATATTTTTAAATCCTTCTGGTATATCAAATGTAGCAATATCACTTCTTGTAAAGCCTAACGTATTATTTACTACAACGCTCTTAGCATCTAAGTTAATTTTAGAGGCAAGACTTTTAATATTATTTTGTAAAATATTGTTACCTTTATCTAAAAGCTCTTTATATTCTACTTCTGTAACATCGTATACTTCTTTTATAGAAGAACCTGGTATAATATCGTGGAATTGGTTTAATAATATAGTTTCCCAAGAGCTATTTATTTCTTGTTGTGGATATTCTTCACCAAAAAGCATATTTAAAGAGCTTAATTTTTCTAAAGATGTATAAAGGTTTTCACATTTTCTATTATCTCTTTTATTTCTTGCCATAGAAGTATAAGTACCTCTATGATATTCAAGATAAAGCTCTCCACTCCACTTTTTAAGTTTTTTACTATCTTTTACTTTATTTTCTAATCTTTTAAAATAATCTAAAGATGTACCCATTTTTACTTTTGGAGCACCAGGTATACCTTTTGCAAATCTTCTTGCATTTTCAAGCATTTCTAAGGTAGCTCCACCACCACCATCTCCCCAACCAAAAGATATTAATACGTCATCATTAATATTTTTGTTTTGGTATCTTCTCCAAGCACCCATAACAGCATCTGCTTGTATATGCCCATTGTAAGTAGTGTTAAATGATGTTTTAGGCTCGCCAGGATTTGTAGCAGTAATAAAATGAGTAAATATTTCTGTCCCATCAATACCTTTCCACATAAATGTATCATTAGGTATTTTGTTAAATTGGTTCCAAGAAATTTTTGTAGTCATAAAGTAGTTGATACCAGATTTTTTAAGGATTTGAGGTAATGCTGCAGAATAACCAAAAACGTCTGGTAACCATAAAATTTCATTATCTACATTAAATTCTTCTTTAAAAAATCTTTTACCGTGTAAAATTTGTCTTACTAAAGATTCGCCAGAAGTAACATTACAATCTGCTTCAAGCCACATAGCCCCTTCTGTTTCCCAAACACCCTCTTTAACTTTTTCTTTAACTCTTTCATACACTTTTGGGTGGTCTTCTTTTAAAAATTTATATAATTGAGGTTGAGAAGACATAAACACATATTCTGGATATTCTTCCATAAGCTTTAACACAGTAGAAAAACTTCTTGCTACTTTTTCTCTTGTTTGAGCAACAGTCCAAAGCCAAGCAACGTCTATATGTGTATGTCCTACACAAGTAGCTATACAGTCTTCGTGTCCACAAAGCTCTCCATAAAACTTTTCATTTAAAAATTCATTAGCTTTTTTAACACTTTCATTGTATAATTCACTTTTTGGTTGTCTAAGGTCTACTAAATTACAAGCCTCTGTTAAAACTGTAATCATATCTATTCTTCTCTTATCGTTTTCATCTAGCTCTTTACATACATCAGCTGGCACTTTCATATTAAAGTATAACTCTCTAGATGCCATATCTATAACAACAAGTTTTCCGTGCAATGTAGCTAGTTTATCTGCTAGCATACCTGCATAAGCGTGTAAATCTATTTCATATTTAGTTCCTGCAACGGCATTATGAGAAAGGATAACCTCTTTATGGTTCATATCTAGCCCTTGTATATGCTCCCCGTTTACATACAATATAAATTGTGGGTTAGTAGCGTCCCAACCCTCATTAAATGTATGAAAATTTAAAGCAATAGTTTTTCCCTCAAATTCTTTAGGAACTTCTACGCTACATTTAAACCAACCGTGTTTATCTCTACCACCCCATAAATCGCCTGTTTTAAACTCTCTAAATTCGTTTTCATCAACAGTTTTAATATTATCTATATTATGGTAGTTGCCATCAATATATTTGTAATCTTTTAAAGGTATCTCTTGGCTATAAACATTTTTAGCAATATGCTCACAAGTTTTATTAATTCTTTCTAGTAAATAGTACATAGTTTTTCTCCTTTGCCTTAATATCTTTATAACATATTTAAAAGATATATAATAAAATGGGTATTAAATTATAAATTGTATTATAGTTAAATAAACATTGTCATTTTTAAGTTTGTATAAAATATTTTATAGGTTATAT
>NZ_CAUWHO010000066.1:0-8057 GCF_963558545.1 uncultured Tyzzerella sp.
CAAAAAAATATATATATTCAAAATAAAAACTTATATATTTTTACTAAATTTTCAAAAGTCCATATTCTATAGTATTATTTTCATTATTGTCTAGAAATATCTGTATAAACATTCACACATCTAGTTTATTTTCTAATATTATAATTAATCTTTTTTGTATTATTATATATAGTTAAATGGTACTCTTATCTATAATGTTTATAGGCAAAACTTTTATAAATTTAACAAAAAATTATAAAATTATATCTTAATTGTAATAATGAAAAATATATTTATTTCAAATATGCTACCAATGTTAAATACTTAATTTTAAACCCACTTCGCCATAACCTCTCATATCACCGTTATAGCAACTTCTAACATCTAGGATAATCTCACCTTTTTCTAATTCTATTAACAACCCATCTTTGTTGGTATTGAAAATAATATCAATATAAAAGCTAAAATAAAAGATAGTATTTTAATGGTTATTTTATTTACTTTTATCATAAATAATTAATCACTCATTATTTTTATTGTAAAGTGCTAGAATTAATAGTCCTTTAGTATTCTTATTCTATATTGTGTCAAAAACTATATCTAAGCGTTTCATTTTGTCTGACTCATTATATAGCATTAATAAATACACTATAATCTATATATAAATCTATAATTAAACTATTCTCTTACTTTTAACCATTGTTTCTATTGAATATGTAAATATTTTAGTATAATATTTGACATAATCTATTAGTATATGGTATCATTTGTATAAAATACTACTTAAGAGTAAATTTTTATACTAGGGGTGAAAATTTTGTCAGATATGAAAATTTTATTATCAGAATTTAATGCCATTCCTTCTTGGGAAGGATATGAATATCAAGCACATATTTCTATATATGTTACTTTAGAAAATATATATAAATTTTTAAAAGAAAAAGATAATGTTACATTAGAAGAATTAAAACAAAAATTTAAAAATATGGAATTAGAAATTGAAGGATTAGAAGATTTTTCTATAAAAGAAAATAATGATTATATTTCGATACATCAAGTTAAATTAAATTCTTTAGATTTATCTACAGAGGATAAAGCTACATTTATATTTAACTGTCTAGAATATAAGATTGTACAAGGTTATTTTCACATAAGAAAAGGTAAAAAACTTCCAGATGGGTTTTTAAAAGAAACTAAAATACATATAGATCATTTAATTGACCAAGCAAAACAATCAGCAAAAGGAAATATTAATATTGCTGGTAACCTAAAAAAAGGTTCTTTAGAAAAATTTATAAGAAATTTTATAAATGAAAACTTACATAAAAATTACACGGAAGAAAACATCGAGTGTGCTAAAAAAAAAATTATACAAAAACTTGAAGAAATTAAAAAAACTCTATCAGATGATAATCTAGAAGATTCAAAATATGTACAAGTATACAAAGAATTATTCGATAACTCAAATGAAGCTATAGAAAAAAGCTGTAATCTAATATGTGAAATTATAACATTTATAAAAAATGAAGATAAATACGATTATATAGAAAAAGATAAATTTCATCAAGGACTTATATACTATGAAATCGTTTCAAAATTAAAGTCCTATATAACAAATTGTTATCTTAAAGCAAATACTTTAAATAATAAATGTGTTATACCTTTAATAGAAATCATTGACATAATATTTGAAGATTATAATAAATTATTTAATAATGAATATAATCAATATTATCTCTTTGTAAAAACTATACTAAATTTACTAGATAAATATCCTAAAAATCCAATAAAAGAACATACAAAAACACCTGTTTGTAATGCCGAAAATTGTAGTTTGAATGATGAAAAATGTAAATGTAACTTAAAAACACAATTAAAAAATATAGTGACTTTAGATATGGATAAAAAAGCTTTTGTGATAAAGAATACTTTATTGCAAAAACCAAAAGATGGTTGCAATAACAATTTACCAGAGGATAATTTAATAAACAAATTATTTTTAGATATTTTAAATGGAATAGATATTTTAAAATTGCAAGATGATAACACTATAAAGTGCCAAAAAAATGGTAATTTCTATAGATTAACATTAGATAATAGTGATGAAATTTTTGAAATAACCGATAAAATACTTAACTTTCTTCAAGAAAATGAATACTTTAGTTTTTTATATGAAACAGATTTTTTGATTACAAATCGTCTAAATGGTGTTTTTAATCCTTTTGAGAGTAAAAATATCACAAAACTTTCTGAAAAAGAACTTAAAGAAATAGATAAATTTTCAGAACAAGAAAAAAATATCACTAAGCCTAAGGTTATAAATTTAATAGATAGAGAAAATGCATTAAAGGAGTTAAGAAATGAAACAAATTATAAATAAGTTATTTGAAGATAGTAAATTTGAAGTAAAATGGCAATCTAACGATAAAAATATTTTCTTTTATTCAAGTAAAGAAGAAAATATTGTCAACTATTACATTTTAAATTATATTGATAATACAACTTTCGAAGATAATCTTTCTTTAAAAATAAAACTTAATAATCTAGAAGAAGAGTACATAAAATTTGATAAAAATAAAGAAAGCTTAAGACTAAAATTTATAAAATCTTTCGGAGATGATTTGTCTAAATCAATATTAATAGATAAAAATTTATCTGCTATATATATTTTAAAAACAAATGATATAGATTTTATATATAATAATAAAAATCTTATATATGAAATTGAAGAGTCAACAAATTATTTTAAAAGGTATGTTTTGGTATACACTGAAGAGCAAGTAAATTCTCTGAAAAAAAAGTTAAATAACGATGATAAGATAATAGATTTATTGCAAAGAATCGCTAAAGATAAAAAAGAATATATGAAATTATGCAAAAATAATCAACTTAATACATTGTATTCTTTTGTAATAAGGATATTTTCTAAAATACCTTTTCTTAAGTATGAATTTGAAGAAAGCTGTAACATAAAGCCTTTGGAAGAAATCGTTAAAAATAATTTTAAAGTATTCCCCGATTCCGCAAATTATCACGAAATACTAACACAATTTATTTCAGAAGTAAAAACCGATCCAGAAGAAGATAAAACATCTAATGCTTTGTTACAAAAATTACTAAGTACTACACAAATAAATGTAAGTGAAAAAGAAATAAAAGAAGATTTAGATAAACTTTTAAAAGAGGTGTAAAAATGGGCTACAAAATAGAATCTGTTTTAGTTAAAAACTTTAAGTGTTTTGATAATAAAAAGTTTTACGAATTTAATTTAAATAGTAATAACAATGTTATAATACTATCTGGACCTAATGGATTTGGAAAAACAACATTTTTTGATGCTGTAGAATTAGCATTTTCAGAAAATATAACTAGATTTAAAAGTGATATAGAAAATGGTAATACTTCTGTTGGTAAAAATATACTCCTAAATGATGGTTTATATGATGGGTACATTGTAATAAAACTAAAAAATGATACTCAAAGGTTTATTACTCTAATTACCAAAATAAGTAATAACATAAAAAAATTAGATATAAAAAAATCTTTATTATATGGTATAATAGAAGAAAATATATCTTATGATGATTTATCTGAAGAAATACCAAACTATAATAACTGGAAAAGCTCGATAAAAGAATTTGATATTCTTAATTTTTATAATGAGCATTTTAATATATATTACTATGTATCTCAAGAAGAATCTATACACTTTTTAAAAAATGCCATATCAAAAAGAAAAGATGTAATAAATGTACTATTAAATACAGATACAATAGAAGAAAACATAAACTATATAGAAAATAATTTTATTAGTAAAAGGGGGCAAGGGCTAATTAAAAATAAACTTGATAATCTAGAAGCTGAACGTAAAGAAATAATATCAAAAATTAAATCTGTTCAAAATGATATAGAAATGGAATTAAATGTACCATATAACAAATTACTTAACTATAAGGATCAAACTAAAATTTTTATATGGGATAATGAAAATTTATCAGATTTAACTATTAAAGAATTGGAAAATTGTATATCTTTTTTACATAGACTATCAAACTATTTTAATGATTTTAAAGATCATCAAGTATATAAACAAAATGTAAAAATTAAACAATTTAATAATGATAATTATATAAATAATTTTATTTTATATAAAAATTACATTAATAGTAATGGAGAAATAGACTTAAATAAAATAGATTTAGAGATTAAACATTTGAGTAAAATTAAATATTCTCAAGAACTAATAAAACTTTTAGAAAGTATATATACATCAAACTTTGATACCCAAAGTCAAATTATACAAAAAATTAAAAATATAGAAAAATTATACCCAGAATTTAAAAATGATACTTTGCACACAGCTTATGATTCTATATCCAATCTTTCAAAAAAATTAGAAAGTAATCAAAAATTATTTAAAGAATTTGAACGTGCTAGATTAAATTTAAAATCAGTTAAGGATAGTTATATTAAAAATGATGCAAAATGCCCTTATTGTTGCTACGAGTATGAAAATATAGAACAATTAAATATTGCTTTTGAATCTGCAAAAGGAATTTTAGACATTAATAATGATGATAACTTGCAAAAACTACAAGAATTTGAAAAACTTTTTTTAGAAGCAATCAATGAAAGTTTAAAAAAAGTGAAACAATATTTAGAAGATATACATAATATAAATATTTCTCAAATAGATATTAAATTAAAAAATCTAGAAAATATAAAAGTAGATAATAATAAAAAACAAATAATATTAGGTATATATAACATTATAAAAGATAGTGATTTATTGGAAAATCAAGAGAATGATATTAATTTAAACTCAGCTAAAAAAGCTATTAATGAAAAAATTAAATCATATAGTAATATTAACTATGAAACTAATCTATCTAAATATAATTATCCTGAACTTGAAAAAACTTTAAAAGAATATGTAGACTATAATAAATTCATAGAACAAAAATTTATAGATAATAAAATTAAATATATAAAAAAAGAAATAGTAAAACGAAATAACATACAATTAAGTAACTTGTATAATCAATTTAAAGAAAATTATATTGATATTTTAAAATTAAAACAAATTAATGGTTGTTTAAATGAGTTAAAAAAGTTTTATAACGAAGAACTTTCAAATTATAAAAACACTATTTTAGAAAATATAAAAATACCTCTTTTAATATACACGGGTAAAATTTTACAAGATTATCAATGTGGACTAGGTGTTTTTATAAATAATGCAGATATGAGATTTGTTTCTAGAGGAGATTCAAAAGAAGATATTTTAAATACTTTTAGTTCTGGACAATTATCCGCATTTATACTTGCCTTTACTTTTGCTATGAACAAACAATATGTGAAAAAGGATTGTAATACTCTAGACTTTATACTTATTGATGATCCAATTCAAACTATGGATGATATAAATATAGCATCTTTAATCGAAGTTATGCGAAATGATTTTGAAGATAAACAAATTATAATTTCTACGCACGAAAAAGATAAAGAAAATTATATTTTATACAAATTTTTAAAGTATGGTTTAAAACCAGATTCTTTTAATGTGAAAGAAAAACTTTATTGTAGTAACTAAATATATTCATAATTAAAAAATTTTAGGTTCTTTGCCAATAGTTGGGGTAATACCAAAATAGATAAAATAAATATTAAAAGGTATGGTATAAAAATCATACCTTTTTATATTAAAATTGATTAAATATATGTAATGCAATTTCTAAATCAATTAAAATTATGGTAACTATATGATTTATACTTTAAAACTTTAATTTTATTATTACAACCTTCAGTAAAACTATTAGTATAGTTAAAATAAAAAAATTAAACAATTTCATTATACCAATTAGAAAAAGTTTTTCCACAATCTTTGAATTTATGTATACTAGAAGATAAGACAAATTGTATCTATTTTTTTAATAATTTAATCATATCTTGAACTGTTTTTTGTTCAAACATTTCAAAAAATACTTCTTTTAAAGCATAGGCTTCATTAAAGTATAGCTAGTATTAATCATATTATTAACTTGAATTTTCTGTTCTTCAGTTAAATACTTATATTTCTTAGTCAAAAGAGATTTTGAACATTTAAAATATATCCTATATTCTTCAAAAAATTTTTGTTGCTCTTGTTTTCTTGTATGCTCAAAAGACCAAATAACTTGCCTAATATAATGATATTTATCACTCATTTTATTAGATTTTTAAAAAAAGTATATGATACATCAACAAAAGGTTTCCACATATTAGGAATACAAAAATAAACATCATATTTATTTGTAGTTTTGAAATAAGTTGATAAAAAATGGTATTTTCTAGTAGATAAAATATCCAACCCCTTTTTAGAAATAGTATCAGTAATAATATAATGGTATTTTTCTCCAGAAGAGTTCCTTTTAAATTTATGAATAGACAAAATATAAGTAATACAGGCTATTAATTTTGTCAAAAATATGTATAACAATAGAAATATTTAATAATTTTGCTACACTTCTAAAAGAGTGAGTACTCTTTAAATTCTCTAAAACAACATTAATAATCCTAAAAGTCATAATATAATGTTTAAGTAAAAAAGAATTATCTTCAAAAAACGCTTACCACAATAACATCTGTAATATCTTTTATTAATAGCCAATAAAATATTTTTACCAAAACAAGAAATATCTTTAACTACTTGTTATCTATAATCGTGAATAGAATTTGTTTTGTTACCACAACAAGGACAAGCATGAACTTTTCTTTTTAATTCAATATAAATAAAGCAAAAAGTTTTATCAACTTCGACATTTTTTACTAAAATATCTTAAATACATATAAGTTTTATTATTTTATTAGAAAAGAGCATATTTTTAATCTCCAATATTTTTTAGTTCAAATTTATTTTATCGTATTTTAGGTTAAAAATGCTCTCTTTTTTTATTATTTTTTTGGAACTCTATTTATTTACCCCAATATTTACTATAGAGCCGAAATAAAAAAGATAATAAAAAATATATAAGAAATCAATTACAAGAAGATATGGTATAAGACCAAATGACAAAGAATACATTGACCCATTTACGGATGATAAGAAGGACAAAGCATAGAAAGTAAACTCCTTAATAGGTTGTTTGAAAATAAAATGCGGTTGGTAAATCTATCCAATATTCATTTAGATATAGCAATAATGTTAGATCAAGCTACCCGTTAAACGGGTATTCTTGCCTAAAATATTAACATTACCTTAAAATTTATTTAAAAATATTAAATTTTAATATCTAATAAAACAATATTTCCATATTTCTTAAACATATTATCAAAAGTTGCTCTGCCGTAAGAATAACAATTTACTATTATATCATTGTCTAAGTTTATTTTGTAAATTTTTAATTTCTTAACATCTTCTTCTGAATATATAAAAAATGGACTATCAACCTCATAAAAAAGAAAAAAATCACCTTGTAAAACATCGCAATTATCACAGCAATTACTAATGCTACTTCTATTTGTAGTTTTAGAATATCTTAATTTATAATTATACTTATTTTTCAAATATTCCATTAATAGCTCTGGTATTGGATTTATAGCTCCAACTATATGTATATCTTCTTCATTTATTTGTTCTAACATATTACTAAACTGTATTTCTAATTGTTTATCATCACTAACATTATCTAATAATGTATCTATATATAAATGTTTATCGACCCCAAAACCAATAACTCGTGTATCTTTACCACATTTGAAACATTTTTGAATCCCTTCAACTACATACAGATGATCAATAATAACAATATCTCCATAAGGTTTTATCCATTTAACAAATTTATAATAATCTTTATTATCTTGTACATACCATTTTTTTATTTTAGCATTCCATCTAGCACCTAACGATTTAGCTTCATCTTTTTCATTATAAGGTACATTTAGTATAAGCATACTTCAAATCTCCTTATTATTTAATTTATAAATTTAATTCTATGTATTAACTTTTTATATGTATATATTATATTGTTTTTGTTATTATTTGTCAATATTATAACTTTTTCAAAAAATTTACTGAACTATCTTGACACATGACCAAG
>NZ_CAUWHO010000067.1:0-7930 GCF_963558545.1 uncultured Tyzzerella sp.
TATGAAGGTGATAAAAATTAAGGTATATCATAATAAAAAATAACATATTAATTGTTATAAAAATTCACATCGATTCAAATAGTATCTTTTAAAATAGTAATGTATTTTTATTATATAATAAATAACAAACCAATAATATTAGAACTATGAAAAATTATAATATAAAAATACAATTAAAACTTATAAATTTTTAATGAAAAAATATTATATAAAGTAAACTAGTTTTAATTGCTTAATAAAATACTTTATAAATAATATCATAGTTAATTTTATTAAATTAAATATTATATACATTATTAAAAGGAGAGAGATGTATTATGAAAAAAAAATTAATTAAAAAAACATCTATGTTTTTATCAGTTTTGCTTATGACACAAGCTTTATTAACAGGTTGTGGTTCAAATAATTCAAGCGGTACTAATGTAGATGAAAATGGTAAAGCTGTATTAGAAGTAGATGAAAATGGTAAAGTAAATGGCATAATGAATGCTGAAGGATTACCGATTGTAGACAATAAAGGAGATTATACATTTTCTATTTTTGTAGACAACTCTACACCTTTAGAAGGTCAATTTGTTTGGCCAATGTTAGAAGAACAAACAAATGTACAGGTTGATGTTAAAAGTTATGCTTATGAAATTGCTCAAGAAAAATATGGTTTAGCTTTAAGCTCTGGTGATTATACAGATGTTATAGGTGGCTGGTGTTTATCATCTAATGACATTTTAACATATGGTGTTGATATGGGGATATTTATACCCCTTGAAGATTATTTTGAAAAGTTTGCACCAAATATTATGGAACTTTTAGAAATGCCTGGTGTTAGAGAAACAATGACTGCTCCAGATGGGCATATTTATGCTATACCTTATGTAATAGATGCACCTAAAGTAGACTTTAGCCCATATATTAATAAAAAATGGTTAGATACATTAGGTTTAGAAATGCCTACTAATACAGAAGAATTTAGAGAAGTTCTTCGTGCATTTAAAACACAAGACCCTAATGGAAATGGTAAAGCAGATGAGATACCATTTTCATCTGATCCTAACAATAGAAAATTAGGTTACCTTTGTGGTTGGTTTGGTTTACCAATAGAAAATGATGGTTTTACTATGATAGATGGTAAACTAGAATTTGGTGCTAATAGAGAAGAATATAAAATGATGATAGAATATATGGCGAGTTTAAATGCAGAAGGTTTACTTGACCCAGAATTTTTTACACAAGATTTAGCAACTTGGAAAGGTAAAGGTAACCAAGATTTATATGGTGTATCTATAGCTTATGGTAGTGGAGATTTTAAACCATTCCAAGCTGGCCAAAAACCTGATTATGAGCCTTTACCAGTGTTATCAAGTCCACAATGTAGTGAACCAAAATGGTTAGCAGATTCTTATGGTATATCTACTTTAAAAAATCAAGTAGTAATTACAGATAAAGCTAAAAATCCAGAAGTAATTGTTAGATGGTGGGATAATTTATATGAAACAGATAATTCATTCCAAGCTTTAAATGGTCCATTTGATATTACTTGTGAAAAATTAGGTGAAAAACACTATAAAGTATTTGATAGATCAAAATTAGACCCTGAAGTAGATGAAAAATATAGTTGGGCTAATATCTTCTGTCAGTCTTTACCTAAAAATATACTTAAACAAAATATAACTGTAGAAGAAGTTAATCCTGCATATCCAGAAAAAGAAATAGTTGATGAACTTTATGAGCCATATTTTGTAGGTAATGATGGTAATGGAAATTATACTGTTACACCAGATTATTGGATAGACCCAGAAGATGCTGCTAAATTATCTGAATATACTGTATCTATAACAGATTATATTAAACAAAAAACAGCACAATGGATTAGTGGGCAAGCAGATGTAAATGCAGAATGGGACGAATATTGTGTTCAATTAGATAAATTAGGTTTACAAGAATATATTAAAATTCGTCAAGAAGCTTTAAAACAAAAATAATTTAAAATTTAGAGGTTTTTTCTTATTTCAAAATAAAAATATATATTCTTTTATAAAATTGAAATAAGAAAAAATCTTATTTTATGTAATAAGGAAAGGGAAGTGTTTTAATGTATTTTATAGATAAAAGGATAGGAATTATATGTCAACAATTAAAAAGTTTAATTGATAAGAAAAAATATGATGTATACAATGTTAAATATAAAAAAGGTTCTTTTATTACTCCACAAGAAGTAGATAATAATGAGCAACAATGGATAGCTTTTGACCATAAAAAAGATCATTGGTATGGTCCAGATGGTTATTATTGGTTTAGAGCTAGTTATACAGTACCTAAAGAACTTGAAGGAAAACCTATTATTGTACATATTAAAACTCAAATAGAGCATTGGGATGATGGGCAAAATCCACAATTTTTACTATTTGTAAATGGTGAAGCTAAACAGGGATTAGATATGAACCATAGACGAGTTTTATTAACAGAATGTGCTAAAGAAGGTGAAATTTATACTTTTGATTTACAATCTTATACAGGTACTCTATATTCAGAGTTTACATTAATTTTTGAAATAATAGAAATAGATAGAAAAATAGAAAAATTATATTATGATATAAGAACACCTTATGCTGCATTTGATAGATTTGATAAAGAAAGTAAGGCTAAGATACAAATAGAAAAAGTCTTAAATGATACAATAAATTTAATAGATTTAAGAAATTCTTATTCAGAAGAGTTTTATAAATCTATTGAAGAAGCCATAAATTATATAAATGTAGAACTTTATGAAAAAATGACTGGTTATGATGATGTAATAGTTACTTGTATAGGACATACACATATAGATGTTGCTTGGCTTTGGACAACAGACCAAACAAAACAAAAAGTATGCAGAAGTTTTGCTACTGTTCTAAAACTTATGGAAGAATATCCTAATTATAAATTTATATCAAGTCAACCACAATTATATAAATATGTTAAAGAAAGACACCCAGACTTATATGATAAAATTAAAAAATATGTAAAAGAGGGTAGATGGGAAACAGAAGGTGGTATGTGGGTAGAAGCAGACTGTAACTTAACTTCTGGTGAATCTTTAGTTAGACAATTTATGTATGGAAAAAGATTTTTTAAAGAAGAATTTGGTGTAGATAATCGTATTTTATGGTTACCCGATGTTTTTGGATATTCTGGAGCATTACCTCAAATAATGAAAAAATCTGGTATTGATTATTTTATGACAACAAAATTAGCTTGGAACCAAATTAATAAAATACCTAATGATACAATGATTTGGCGAGGTATTGATGGCTCTGAAATTTTAACTCATTTTATAACAACTTTAGGTGTAGGACAAAAAGAAGAAGACTTTTTCACTACATATAATGGTATGTTACACCCAGATGCTCTTATAGGTGGTTGGAAAAGGTATCAAAACAAAGATATAAATAATGATATTCTTGTATGTTATGGTTATGGAGATGGTGGTGGTGGACCTACTGCTGATATGTTAGAAATGTCTAAGCGTATGGAAAAAGGTATTGAAGGTATTCCAAAAGTACGCCAAGAATTTGCTCTTAAATATTTTGATGAGTTAAAAGAAAGGGTAAAAGATAACAATAGATTACCTTTATGGGAAGGTGAATTTTATTTTGAATATCATAGAGGAACATATACTTCTATGGGAAGAAATAAACGTTCTAATAGAAAATGTGAGCAAATGTTAATGGATTTAGAGTTTTTAAATGTGTTAACAGGAAAACACAATAAACAAGAACTAGATGAAATTTGGGAAAATGTTTTATTAAATCAATTTCACGATATTTTACCAGGTACTTCTATAAAAGAAGTATATGATATGACAAAAGAACAATATGATAAAATAGAAAAAAGATTAAAAGAATTAATAAATGAACGTTTATTAGAATTATCTGGTAAAGGTGATTATGTAACTATTTATAATACTTTAGGTTTTGATAGAAATGATATAGTAGAGTTTGAAAAATGTAATAAAAACGGGTTAAAAGATGAAGATGGCAATATTTATCCTATACAAAATACAGAAAATAGCTCAATTGCATATGTTGAAAATATTAAGTCTAAAGGTAGCAAATGTTTTGAACTTGTTGATATTGTTACACCTAAATGCAACTTTATATTAGATGGTAACAACTTAGAAACACCTTTTTATAATGTAAAATTTGATGACAAAGGCTTTATTACAAGTATTTATGATAAAGAAAATGATAGACAAGTTTTACAAGAAAATGCTAAAGCTAACTTAATGCGTATGTATGAAGATAAACCTATGGCTTATAGTAACTGGGATATAGATATGTATTATACAGAAAAATATTGGGATGTAGACAACATTGTATCTATAGAATGGACAGAAATAGGAACAGTTAGAGCAACATTAAAAATTGAAAGAAATATAAGTAAATCTAAAATAATACAAAAAATACATTTTTATAATGATATTAGAAGGATAGATTTTGAAACTTATGTAGATTGGAAAGACAAAGAACATTTATTAAAAGTGCATTTTCCTGTTTTAGTACATACAGATGAAGCTACTTTTGATATACAGTTTGGTAACCTTACAAGAAAAACACATACTAACACAAGTTGGGACAAAGCTAGGTTTGAAAGTTGTGGGCAAAAATGGATAGATTTATCAGAAGGACATTATGGTGTAAGTTTATTAAATGATTGTAAATATGGACATTCTATAAAAGATGGCAATATAGGATTAACATTAATTAAATCTGGTACACAACCATTTAAAGAAACTGACCAAGAAGAACATTATTTTACATATTCATTATATCCGCATAATGAAAAATGGTATAATGCAAATACTGTTAATGAAGCATACAAATTAAATCAGAAAGCTTATGCTATTGTAGGTACAGATAAAAATAAAGAAAAATCATTTATTAATATAAATAAAAATAATGTTATAATAGAAACTATTAAACAATCTGAAAATAATGATGGGATTATTATTCGTGTTTATGAATGTGAAAATAGTTTAACCAAAGCTACAATAACTTTAAATGATTTTAATATTAATAGTATAGAAGAATGTAACCTAATGGAAGAATTTGAAAATGATATAATATTTAATAATAATAGTTTTGAATTTACTATTAAACCTTATGAAATAAAAACATTTAAAATTAAATAAGAGGTTATTTATGGAAAAATATAAAAATAAAAATTTATCTCCAAAAGAAAGAGCAAAAGATTTATTAAAATATATGACTGTTGCCGAAAAAGTAGGGCAATTAAATCAAAGATTATATGGTTTTAATATTTATGAAGTGAAAGATGATGACATTATTTTTACTGATGAATTAAAAGAAGAAGTTAAAAAATATAGTGGATTAGGGGTTTTATACGGTTTATACCGTTCAGACCCTTGGTCTGCTAAAGATTTTAATACTGGTTTAGTTGGTATAAATGCAATAAAAGCTTATAATAAATTACAAAAATATGTATTAGAAAATTCAAGGTTAAAAATACCTGTTTTACATAGTACAGAGTGTCCTCACGGGCATCAAGCACTAGGTGGATATTTACTACCTGTTAATTTAGCTATGGGAGCTACTTTTAATCCTGAACTTGTTGGAAAAGCTTATGAAGTTTGTGGTGAACAATTAAAATCTATGGGTGTAAATCTTGCCTTAATATCTTTATTAGATATGTTAAGAGACACTAGATGGGGAAGAAGTGAAGAATGTTTTGGTGAAGACCCTTATCATAGCAGTAAATTTGCTAAAGCTATTGTAAATGCTGTTCAAAGCAAAGGTGTAGATGTTGTAGCTAAACATTTTGCAGGACAGGGTGAATGCACAGGCGGTATAAATGCAAGTGCAGCTAGAATAGGTGAAAGAGAGCTTAGGGAAATACATTTACCTAGTATGAAAGCTTGTTGTGAAAATAATGTAAAAGGTGTAATGGCTGCCTATAATGAAATAGATGGTGTATATTGTCATACTAATAAAAACCTTTTAACAAATATTTTAAGAAATGAAATGGGGTTTGATGGTGTAGTTATGGCTGATGGTGTAGCTATTGACCAATTAAATCGTATGACTGGCGATTATGTATTATCTGGAGCTAAAGCTTTAAAAGCAGGTGTTGATATAAGTTTATGGGATATATCTTTTAGTAAATTAGAAGAAGCTCTTGAAAAAGGTTTTATATCCATAGAAGATTTAGATAAGAGTGTTTTAAGAGTTTTAGAAAGAAAATTTGAACAAGGACTTTTTGAAAATCCATATTTGCCAGAAAATGAAAATTTCTTAAAATATAATTATAATAATTATGATGAATCTTTACAATTAGCAAAACAATCTGTTGTATTATTAAAAAATGAAAATAATATTTTACCTATCAAAACACATAAAAAATTAAAAATATCCATTATAGGTCCTAATGGTAATGATATTTATAATCAATTAGGAGATTATTCTCCTTATATAAATGAAAATGAAGGTATAACTGTACTAAAAGGTATAACAAATTATATAAAAAATAGTAACTTAGATATAGAAGTAAATTATTTAAAAGGTTGTGCTATTTTAGATAAAAATAATGAGAACATTAATGAATGTATTGAACTTGCTAAAAATAGTGATTTAGTTATTTTGGCTTTAGGTGGTTCTAGTAGTAGATTTGGTGAAGTTACTTTTGATTCTAATGGGGCAGCTATTGCAAATAGTAAAGTAGCTATGGATTGTGGCGAAGGTATGGACTGTGCTAACTTAGAATTACCTGGAAATCAAAATGAATTAGCAAATGAGATATTTAAAGTTTGCAATAATGTTATAAGCATTATAATAGGTGGTAGACCATATGCTATTAGTAATGTAAGCGAAAATAGTAATGCTCTTTTATACAGCTTCTATCCTGGTATGAAAGGTGGAGAAGCTATTGCTGAAATTTTGTTTGGTAAAATAAGTCCTTCTGGAAGACTTCCAGTATCTATACCAAGACATACAGGACAAATACCTATTTATTATAATTATAAATCATCTTATGGTGCATTAAATTACTATGATTTAGAAAAAACGCCATTATATACTTTTGGTGATGGTCTTAGCTATACAAAATTTGAATATAATAATATAACTTTAAACAAAAATACTTTAGAAAATAATAATGAAGATGAAAATATAGAAATTTCACTTAACATAAAAAATATAGGTGAAATTGATAGTTTTACAACTTTACAATTATATATACATCATAAACAAGCAAGTACAATAAGACGTATAAAAGAATTAAAGGCATTTAAAAAGGTTTTTGTAAAACAAAATAAAGAGAAACAAGTAACTATTATATTGCCTAAAAAAGAATTATATATATATAATGAAGAAATGAAATTAGTTTTAGAAAATAGTGAAGTTGAGTTATATTTACAAGATATGGGACTAGAAATATTTAAGACAGATATAAAAATAAAATAGAAAAATTAACAAATATTAAGTATAAAAGGCTTATTGAAAACTTTTTTAATAAGCCTTCAGTTGTCGCCGAATAGGCTAGATATAAACCACAATCTATGCTGGTGGTAGGTAAAAACTCTTATAGAAAAGTAAAAACCTCATATGATAAAATAAAGATGGTCTGGCAACCAAAAATAAAATCATAGAGGTTTTGTCATCAAAGACATAAATAGTTTATCACATTCTAAATGGAGATGCAAATATCATATAGTATTTGCACCAAAGTATAGGAGACAAGAAATATATTAAAAAATAAAAGCTGATATAGTGGACTATTGTCAATAAAGTATACATAAAAAGAATGAATACATTGATTTATCCTCTGATGAAATATACAATAAAGGTGTAAATATTTAAAAATTTTATTTCCTATCTTGACATTATCATATGTTGTACAATCTGGCGATACCCTTTGGGATTTAGCAAAAAAATTTAAT
>NZ_CAUWHO010000068.1:0-7734 GCF_963558545.1 uncultured Tyzzerella sp.
TCATATCCTTTTATTTATTTTAAAAATTTTATATATTTTCTAACTCCTCTATAAAAGATGTACTCTTTAAATTTGTGTATAAATGAGCATTTAAAAGCCTTTTACTAATTGTGGAAAGTTCAGTTAAAATATTATCAGAAACATTAAAATTATAAAGTTTATCTACCTTAGATGATAAAATATACTTTATAACTAAAACTAGATTAGGTGATATTTTTAATAAAGAATTTTCTGTATTTCTACAATTTTTACATATAACGCCATTATCTCCCCAGTAAATATTGTTCTCATCTTTAATGTCTAAATTACAATTAGTACAATTATTTATAATAGGCATATATCCATTTAGTTGTAAAAACTTAATTTCAAAAATTTTTGATATTAACTTTGGAGGTATTGAGGTAGATTTAGAAAGTATAAGGAGAGATTTTAACAAAAGCAACATAATGTCATTTATAGGTGTTGCATCTTGTGTATTTTTATCTATAAATTCTAAAAAATATGTACCATAGGCTAGGGCATCTAAATCTTCTGTAATACTATAAAAATTTTCTATTATGTCTATTTGATTTAAAGATAGGCTTCTTCCACTATCATATATAATAAAATCTGCATAAGAAAATAGGGAAGAACCTGCCAAAAGCTTACTTTTTCCGTTTCTACAATTTTTAGCCCAAACAGTAAATTTACCATAATCTTTTAATAATATAATAAGAGATTTGTCATTATCCCCAACTAAGTTTTCTTTTATTATTATACCTCTAGCCTTAAATGTACTCATTTTATCTTTCCTTAATAATTATTTTTATTATCTTCCTTATCATTGTTTTTATCTTTATATTCTTTATATTCTTTATATGCTAAAAATACATCAATATCTCCACTTTTTTTAAAAATACTCCAAAATAAATCTTCCATAGATAACACCACCATTTATAATTAGTATATTTATATTTTTAGTATAATACATATTTATATACTATTGAAAATTTACCATAAAAGGAGTTTAAATACTATTGACTTTTATTTATTTTTAGTATTAGTTAATTCTATTTTAATATTACCATATATTGTATGGTTTTCATTATTTAAAATGTAGATGTTATCATCTTCTTTTAAATAAGCTGTTTTACCATTTATAATTATAGTGTCTTTAGGAGGTATTAAAACATCTGTCGGTTCATTATTTGGCATATTTTCATTTTTTTATTAATATGTAGAGTATAATATATATCGCTATCATTTTTTAATGTTATTTTGTAAAATTTATATTTAGAATTTAATAAATCTAAATGGCTAACTATATTTTCCTTAGATTTAATATTATATAAATTAATGTCTAGTAAAATTTTATTATTTAATTTATCATCATAAATAAAATTACGTTCTAGTTTATAGTTATTTATAGTTTTATTTAGGCTTGGGATAGATATAAAAAACATAATAAAAAATAAAAATATATAATGTTTATAATTAATTTTCAATATACCACCTAACTTTATATTTGTTTTTGGTCATATCCAAAATTTTTTAATAAAAAGTCACTATCTCTCCAGTCTTTTTTTACTTTTATCCATATTTGCAAGTTTGTAGGAGAGCCTAAAAGTCTTTCTATCTCATATCTAGCATTAGAGCCTATTTTTTTAAGCATAGAACCTTGTTTTCCTATTATAATACCTTTGTGAGAATCTCTTTCGCAATATATAGTTGCTTGTATGTCAATAATATCTTTATCTTTTCTATGTTTCATAGAGCTAACTTCCACAGCTATCCCGTGGGGTATTTCATCTTGTAAAAGTTTTAAAGACTTTTCTCTAATTATTTCTGATACTATCTGTCTTTCTGGTTGGTCTGTTATCATATCAGCAGGGAAAAACAAAGGCCCTTCTGGTAAATATTTTTTTATACACTTTAGTAGTTCATCTTTATTTTTGCCTTTTAATGCTGACACAGGTATTATCTCTGCAAAATTGTATACAGATTTATAATTATCTATAACTGCCAATATTTCTTCTGAAGATACTGTATCTATTTTATTTATTACTAGAAATACTGGAGTGGATACATTTTCTAATCTTTTTATAATAGACAAATCAGATTCTTTTATTTTTTCAAATGGTTCAATAAGATATAACACTATATCTACTTCATTTAATGTAGTTTCTGCCGATTTTACCATATAATTACCTAATTTAGATTTCGGCTTATGTATTCCAGGTGTGTCTATAAAAATAGCTTGAAAATTATCTTCTGTTAATATTGATTGTATTTTATTTCTAGTAGTTTGAGGTTTACTAGATATAATAGCTATTTTTTCTCCTATAAGACTATTCATAAGAGTAGATTTTCCAACGTTTGGTCTACCGATTAAAGATACAAATCCAGAGCGAAAATCATTATTCATAGTTTTAGTTCCTTTCTTTACAAATTTATCTTTTTATATTTAATTTATTTAATATAATATCTTGTTTTTTAAACATTATTTTTTCTTCTTCTTCTGTCATATGGTCATATCCTAAAAGATGTAACATACTATGTACTGTCAAAAAACATAGCTCACGCTCTAAAGAATGACCATAATCATTAGCTTGTGATATAGCTTTGTCAATACTTATTATTATATCTCCTAATGGAATAGGGTGCAATATATTATTGTCTATATTATTAAAATCATCTAATAATGGAAAAGATAAAACATCTGTTTCTTTATTTATGTTTCTATGTAGAGCATTAATTTCTTTTATTTCTTTATTGTCTACAATGGAAAGGCTTATTTCTACATTAGTTGTAAAATTTTCTAAATTAAGGCTTTCTTCTATACATTTGTTTATTAAACTAACGATATTTTCATCTATAATAAAGCCTGTATTGTTATCAAATAAAATGTTCATAAAAACTCCTATTTACTCTTACTATTTTGTTTTTTGGGTTGTTTTTCTTTATCTTTTTCTAACTTCTCATAAGCACCTATTATTTTTTGTACAAGTGGGTGACGTACTACGTCTTTGTTATTAAGTTTGCATATACCTATATCTTCTATACCATCTAATATTTTTATTGCATCAATAAGCCCAGAGTTTTTACCAGTTGGCAAGTCTATCTGAGTTAAATCTCCTGTAATAATTGCTTTAGCCCCAAAACCTATACGTGTTAAAAACATTTTCATTTGTTCTGGAGTTGTATTTTGTGCTTCGTCTAGTATAATAAAGGCATTATCTAATGTCCTACCACGCATATATGCAAGTGGAGCAACCTCAATAGCACCTTTTTCCATATTTTTTTGAAAACTTTCAACACCCATTATATCATATAAAGCATCATATAAAGGTCTTAAATAAGGGTCTACCTTTTGCTGTAAATCTCCAGGTAAAAAGCCAAGATGCTCTCCTGCTTCTATTGCAGGCCTAGTTAAAATAATACGATTTACTTCATTATTTTTAAAAGCAGTGATGGCCATAGCCATAGCTAAATATGTTTTACCTGTACCAGCAGGTCCTATACCAAAAACAATAGTATTTTTTCTAATTGTATTTATATAATTTTTTTGTCCTATAGTTTTAGGCTTTACAGGGCGTCCTGCTATATTAACACAAATAAAATCATCATTTATTTTTTCTATTTGGTCAAAATTTTCATCTTCTACTTGAGATATAAGGTAGTTTATAGATTGCTCTGTTATTTCTTCGCCTCTATTAGCTATAGATATAAGAGATTTTAAAACTTTTTCTGCTTTACCTAAAGAGTATTTACTACCAGATACTACTATGTCTTCGCCTCTATTTACAATATTAACAGAAAAGCTACGTTCAATTTTTTTTATATTAGTATCATATTGGCCAAAAATATTTAAAATTTTCTCATTGGCTATCTGTAATTTTATTTGTTCCATTATCTATATTGCTCCCTTCATCTTGATAGGTAGATATAGGTACTTTTTGTCCTATATCTTCTATTAATGTTAATTTTGCAGTGGCTATTAATTGATTTTCGTTTTTTTCATAAATGATTTGTTTATCTAATATATCAGAAGAAAAATCTACCTCTTTTGTAATTTTTTCTGTTATAAGCTTGTTAGCATATAATTTTGCTTCATTTATAGAATATGTTTTTTTTATAGGTATATACTCTTTATATGTTATTTTTTTTATTATAAAAGGTAAATAAAAATTTTCTGATAACTTTAGTTGTTTTCTTGATATAATTGTATCATAATTTTCATAAGAAATATTATTTTTAAATAAATTTAGATTAAAATTTTTATTAAATGCTAATAAATTATATGTAGTTTTTTTATTTTTTGTGTATTCTTTTATATAGTATTGAAATGGTACAGTAACCTTTATTTCTTTTTCTGTCTTAGCTTCTACATCTGCATCAGAATAGGTGTTATAATTACCTTTTATTTCTTCGCCTTCTTTTAAAAGAAGTGTACCAGATACAAGTACATCTCCTTTTTGTACAACATCTTTTGACTTTACTAAAGGAGTGCCAGACCTTGTAATTATATTAGTTATAATACCTTTTTCTTTAGCTATTATATCACAAGGTGTATTATTTTCAATAGAATTTTGCTTTGGTATATTTTCAGAAATGCTTATAGTTGCTTTAGTTCCATCTATTTTTATATTTACCCAAGATATTGTATCAAAATTATTTTTTAAATCTGATTGTATGGTTTTTATAGCAATCTTCCTTTTATATGCACCTAAATATAATCCTTTTTCTTCACAAAAACGTAAAATAGAGTTATTATCTACGTTATTGTTACCTACAACTTGTATTGTCCATATAAAAGAAGAAAAATAATATAATAAAGATATAAAAATCATAATACCTATTAAAAACATTTTTCTTTTTCTATTTTTAAATATAAAAAATGGCATACCATACCTTGAAACTATTTTATATTTACATCCAGTTTTTCTAGATATTTCTTTTAAAGATTTAAAATCTTTTATATTTAACTTGCATATAACACCATTATTAACTTCTTCTAATTTACATAAATTTATATTTTTATTTAAACATAAATTTAAAAATCTTTCAATAGAAAACCCTGTAATTTTTATAATAACATATCCTCTAAAGTAATTCCACAAAAATTTAAACATTATTTCACCAACCTATATAAATTCAAACTGTTTTAAAATACCTTTTATTAAAATTTTATTTTTATTAAGCTCTTTTAAAAAAAGATTTTTACCAACTATTTTAAAAATACCACAAGATGTATTTATTTTTATAGTTTCATTAGAATATTGTACTATATTTTTAAAGTTTTCTATTAAAATTTTATTTTTACCTACAACAGTTATAAGAGGAACATTTAAAACTATTTCATTAGGTAGCTCTATGTTTTCTGTTAATCCTTTTTTTATATATCTTATTAAATTATTTGGAGCTTTATTTTTTTTCATATAAATCTACCTCCCTTAGCAATAGATTATATGTTAAATTTATGTTAATTAGAATATAAATCTATTTTCAATAAAATTTTTTTATAGTATAATATATATAACTTTATATTAAATAAAGGGGTGACTTTAATGAATACATTGTTTAAAAAACAATTTTTTATGCAATCTTTTGTACTTATTATAAGTTTTGCACTATTAGGAGCAGGACTTACAAAGGCTTTTAGTTCCTTTTTTGTAGAGCAAAAAAAAGATTTGCTTGTAGAACAAAGCCAAAAAATTTCTAAAACATTTAAACAAGCATATTTTTTGGAAGGTAGATTTGGTCTATTAGCTTTACAAAATGAAATTGAAATATTAGAAGAGTATCTTAATTCTAGTTTTATATTTATAGATAATGAAAATATTATTAAAATAATTTCTACAGATATAAACTCTAAGTGGTATAACAAAAAAATAGATTTAGAAGAAATATTAAAAGATAATAACAATAATTCATACTACGAGATAAAGGGAACTATGGGTGGCATATTAGATGAGCCTGTACTTAGCATAGGTAATCCTATGACTATAAATGGTGAATATATAGGGACTATTTTTATAAATACACCTGTAACAGATTTATTTTTAACAGTAGAAAAAGCATATCAAATAATAATGTTATTTACTGTATTTGCTATAATAGGTGCATTTATACTAGTTTACTTATTTTCTAAAAAAATTAGTTTGCCTCTTATAGAAATTAATGATGCAGCAAAAATTATGGCTGGGGGAAATTTTAAAAAACGTATATATATAAATAGTAAAGATGAAATAGGGCAGTTGGCAAATGTTTTAAATGATATGGCAGAAAGCTTAGATGAACAAGAAAAGAGAAGAAGAGAATTTATATCTAACATATCCCACGATATACGTTCACCACTAACATCTATGAAAGGTTTTTTAGAAGCCATAATAGATGGTACAATTCCAGAAGAAAAAAAAGAAAAATATATAAACATAGTATTAGAAGAAACAGAAAGATTGACAGTCCTTGCCAATAATATATTAGATATTAATAGACTAGAAGATATGGATAATCAAAATAAAAATGTTTTATTTGATATAAATGAGCTTATAAGAAGGACTATTATAAGCTTTGAGGCTAGGGTAATTACTAAAAATTTGGATATAAAAATATCCTTTGCAGAAAAAGAAACTTTAGTTTTAGCAGATTTAGAAAAAATACAAAGAGTAATATACAACCTTATTGATAATGCTATAAAATTTACAGAAAACAATAAATCTATATATATTTCTACAAGCATTAAGGCTAACAAAGTTTTTGTATCTATAAAAGATGAAGGACCAGGGATATCTTCAGAAGAACAAAAGAGAATATTTGATAGATTTTATAAGGCAGATTATTCTAGAGGGAAAGATAAAAAGGGTAGTGGACTAGGACTTTCTATTGTAAAAGAATTTATATTATCTCAAGGAGAAACTATAGATATTAAAAGTGAAATTAATAAGGGTAGTGAGTTTATTTTTAGTTTAACAAAGGGTGAATAATTTTAAAGGGTGTGATATATATGAAAAATAATAGTAAATGGTGGCTATTACTATATTTAGTACCATATAGTTATATAGGGTTAATGTTAGACCGTTTTGGTAAAAATACAATAATAACTTTAATAGGATATTTATCTGCTATAATTCCATTTTTTGTAATAAAAATATATAAAGATAAAAGTAATATTATAGCTTTAATATCAATATTTATAGGTAATATTATTAGTTTGATAATAAGTATGTTGTTGTTTAAATTATTTTCTAATTATCAAGATTATAATTATTATTTTAAACCATTTGGGACTTTAGCTACTGGGGTACTTTTAGCAACACTAAGCTTTGCGATACAAATTATTAGATATTTACTAAAATATGCACCTAATATATCAAAATTTATAATATATTTTTTCCCATATTACATTATATTTGGATACATATATAGCATTAAATATAATATGCCAAGTTATATATTTTTATTTCTAATTTTATTTTTTGTACCGTATATTATATCTAGTATGTGTAATTATTTTAATAAGATAGAATTTATCATTTTTATAATTTTAGGGAATATTTTTAGCTTAATTATAAGTTCTTTAATATTTTATATTTCGTTTTCTGTAAGTAGTGGATTTATAATTTTTATTTTGGGAATGTTTGTATTATTTGTTATATGGCAAATCATATTATGTAGAATAATATATAAAAAATTAAAAAAAACATAAAATATAAAAACATAACAAAATATACCTTATAATTAAATTTTTAGTTA
>NZ_CAUWHO010000069.1:0-7095 GCF_963558545.1 uncultured Tyzzerella sp.
CTCATTATTTTATAATTATTATTTTTTATGTATAAATATTTAATAAAAGGTTGTAGAAATTTCTACAACCTTTTATTATTAAATACAATTAAGATATAACTTATATTTTTAGAATAAAAATTATATACGGTTATTTGTATTAATTTTTAAGAATAAAAATATAAGTTATATCCGTTTTTTAATACAAAGTATTAAAAAATTTATTACATATTTATATTATTAGCAAATTCTTTACCAAAATTATATGCTTGTTCTTTTTGTTCTGCAGATGGATTTAAAGGTATTTTTAATGGTTCTACTGGCATTTTAAATTTAAGCTGTTTAAAACGCCCTTCTACATTAGTTATACCTGTGCCATTCCAACCATAAGAACCAAAAACACCTGCTTTTAAGCCCTTATGTACATTTGCATTAAGAGATACCAATATATCCCATACTGGAGGTAATGTATCATCTGCAATAGTAGGAGTACCTATTAAAAGACCTTTAGCAACACCTATATTAGCTAAAACTTCATCTTTATTAGCTACTTCAAGGTCATAAACTTTTGCTTTAATACCTGCTTCTTCTACACCTTTAGCAACTTCTTCTGCTAAAATTTTTGTGTAACCATAAGAAGATACATATCCTACTACTACTTCATCTATTTTATCATTTTTGCACCATTCTTTATAATATTCTACATATTTTTCTATATCTGTTCTAAGAACTGGACCGTGTCCTGGGCATATAGTTTCTATTTCTAAATCTTTAATTTTTTCTAAAGCATTTTTAATATACTCTTTAAAAGGACCCATTATACAGTCAAAATAGTATTTATACGAATCTAAGAAATCTCCTTCTATTAAATCGTTAAATACTTTTTCATCACAATAATGGCAACCAAAAGAGTCGCAAGTAAATAATGTTTTATCTTCTTTAATATAAGTATACATAGAGTCTGGCCAATGTAAAAAAGGAACACTTAAAAACGTTAAAGTTTTGTTACCAAGGCTTATTTCTTCACCCTCTTTTACTACTTGGCTTTTAAAATCTTTATTAGTTATTTCTTTTAAAAACTTAATTGCAAAAGCTGAACCTATTATTGTCATATTAGGGTTAATGTCTAATAGCTTTTCTATTGCACCTGTATGGTCTGGCTCAGTATGATTTACTACTAAATAATCTATTTTTTCTGGTGATGTTATTGTATTTAGTCTTTCTAAATATTCGTCAAAAAATTTACCTTTAGCAGCTTCTATAATGGCTGTTTTTTCACTACCTTTAACTACATAAGAGTTATAAGTTGTCCCATACTCTGTATACATAACAACATCAAATGTTCTAATGTCAAAGTCTAATGCTCCAACCCAAAATATATCATCTTTAACTTTTAAATAACCTTTCATTTATTTTACACTCCCTTTAAATATAATTATATCATTTTATTATCATTATTATATAATACAATATCCAACTAAAAAAGTCAAGTTTATTTAATAATTTTTTCACAAATTTTTTTTAAATAACTTATTTCTTCATTAGTTAAATATCTGTATTCCCCTATTTTTAAATTTCCAATAGATATTTTATCTATTTCTATCCTTTTTAAGCTAATTACTTTATGTCCTATGGCATCACACATTTTTCTAACTTGCCTATTTTTACCTTCTGTTATAGTTATTCTTAATGTGGAATATTTATTATCTTTTTCTAATATTTGTATGCTAGCAGGTGCTGTTTTATAATCATCTATAATAAGACCATTTTTAAATCTTTCTAGCTTTTCTTTGTTAGGTATACCATAAACTTTAGCAATATATACCTTTTTTATACTATGCTTAGGGTGAGTTAATTTATATGTTAAATCTCCATCATTTGTTAATATTAAAAGCCCAGATGTGTCATAGTCTAGCCTACCTACAGGTACAACACGCTCTTTGATATTTATATAATCAAAAACTGTTTTTCTATCAAACTGCTCCTTAGATGTTGTAACACAGCCCTCTGGCTTATTTAACATAATATAAACTTTTTTTTGTTCTATTTTTACAGGCTTATTTTTAAAATAAACTTTATCTCTTTTTTCATCTACTTTTAGCCCAAGCTCTGTAACTATTTTATTATTTACTAATACATCACCTGCTAATATATGCTCCTCTGCTTTTCTTCTAGAACATATACCACTATCTGCTAAAAATTTTTGTAGCCTAATCAAATTTTTATCCCCTTTATATTATATAAATTCTGAAAAAACAACATTAGAAAGGTCTATACCTTTTTTAGATAATTTTAAAAATCCATCTTCTTCTATTAAAAGTCCATTTTTTATAAATTTATCTATTTCTTTTTTGTATACACTGTCTATGTCAATATTAAACTGATTATAAAAATCTACTTTTTTAATACCTTGTGCCATTCTAAGCCCTAAAAACATAAACTCACTATACATATGCTTTTTTTCTAAAATTTCTATTTCTCTATTATTTTTAAAATTTATATAATCATTTAAATTATTTGTATTTACTATTCTTTTTTCATCTATTAAAGAGCTAGAACCAAGACCAAATCCTATATATTCTTTTCTAGTCCAATAAACTATATTATGTCTACATTGTTTATTATGCTTAGAAAAATTAGATATTTCATATAAATTATACCCATTTTTCTGTAAAATATCTATGGCCATATAGTATAATTTTCTGTCCATTTCATCACTAAATAATTCAAATTCACCTTTTTCATACATACTATAAAATTTAGTACCTTCTTCTAATATAAGGCTATATGTAGATATATGTTCAGGCTCTAGCTTAGTAATATTATTAAGTGTTTGTTCAAAGTCTTTTTCTGTTTGGCTTGGTAAAGAAAACATTAAATCTACATTAACATTATCAAACCCAACTTTTCTAATATTTTCATAGTTTTGTAGAAAATCTTCTATTGTATGTATTCTACCTATTTTTTTTAATAAATTATTTTGGTATGCTTGTAAGCCAAGGCTTATTCTATTTATATTACTAGCTTTAAAATGCTTAATTTTTTCATAAGATAATGTGCCAGGGTTTGCCTCTATTGTAAATTCTATGTCCTTATCTACATTAAATAATTTATATATTTTTTCAGATATATTGCCTATATACCCTATAGGCAATATAGAAGGTGTTCCTCCACCTATAAATATAGTTTTTATAATGTACTTATCTTTATTTAAAATAGCAAAATCTTCTATTTCTTTTATAAGTGCTATTTTATATTTTTCAAAATATTCTTCTTTACCTTTAAAAGATAAAAAATCACAATAAAAGCATTTTTCTGTGCAAAATGGTATGTGTATATATATGCTTAAATCTTTCATTATTCTTCTTCTAACTTTAATACACTCATAAATGCTGCTTGTGGCACTTCTACACTGCCAATTTGACGCATTCTCTTTTTACCTTCTTTTTGTTTTTCAAGAAGTTTTCTTTTACGGCTAATATCCCCACCATAACATTTTGCTAACACATCTTTTCTCATAGCACTAATAGTTTCTCTAGCTATAATCTTATTTCCAATAGCTGCTTGTATAGGTATTTCAAAAAGATGCCTTGGTATTTCTTTTTTAAGCTTTTCTGCCATTTTTCTACCTCTTTCTTGAGCAGAAGATTCGTGTACTATAAAGCTTAAAGCATCTACCACCTCTCTATTAACAAGCATATCTAATTTTACAAGCTTAGATTCAAAATAACCTATTATTTCATAATCAAAAGATGCATACCCTCTAGAACGAGATTTTAATACATCAAAAAAGTCATAAATAATTTCATTAAGAGGAATATTGTATGTTAAAACTGCTCTAGTTTCTTCTAAATATTCCATACCTATATATTCACCTCTTCTTTGTTGGCAAAGCTCCATTATAGTGCCTATATATTCACTAGGTAGCATAATCTCTGCTTTAACAATAGGCTCTTCCATTTTTGTTATAGTAGTAACGTCAGGAAAATCACTAGGGTTTGAAATATTTAGGCATTCTCCGTTAGTTAAATATATTTTGTATATAACACTAGGAGCAGTAGTAACAAGGTCTAAATTGTACTCTCTTTCTAACCTTTCTTGTATAATCTCTAAATGTAATAACCCTAAAAACCCACATCTAAAGCCAAAGCCTAAGGCAACAGATGTTTCTGCCTCAAACTGTAAAGATGCATCATTTAGTTGCAACTTTTCCAAAGCATCTCTAAGGTCTTGATATTTAGAGCCATCGGCTGGGAAGATGCCACAATAAACCATAGGGTTTACTTTTTTATATCCTGGCAAGCTTTCCTTAACAGGATTTTCAGCATCTGTTATCGTATCACCTATACGAGTATCTCTAACATTTTTTATACTAGCTGTTAAATACCCTACTTCCCCTGCTTTTAGTTCTTCTGTAGGTATAAATCTACCTGGTCCAAAAACTCCAACCTCTACAACTTCAAATTCTTTTTCTGTTGCCATAAATCTAACTTTTGTACCCTTTTTAACAGTCCCATCAAATACACGCATAAATACTATAACGCCTTTATAAGCATCATAAAAACTATCAAATATAAGTGCCTTTAATGGAGCATTTTCATCTCCTTGTGGTGCTGGTACATTAGATATAATTCTTTCAAAAACTTGGTCTATATTAATATCTGCTTTAGCCGATATTAAAGGAGCATCTTCTGCCTCTATGCCTATAATATCTTCTATTTCTTTTATGGCACGCTCAGGACAAGCACTAGGCAAATCTATTTTATTTATAACAGGTAATACCTCTAGGTTATTATCAATAGCAAGATAAACATTAGCCAATGTTTGAGCCTCTACACCTTGTGCTGCATCTACTACAAGTATAGCACCATCACAGGCTGCAAGGCTTCTAGATACTTCATAGTTAAAGTCTACGTGTCCTGGTGTATCTATAAGGTTTAATGTATATTCTTCCCCATCATTAGCTTTGTATATAAGCCTAACAGCTTGAGCCTTTATGGTAATACCTCGTTCTCTCTCTAAGTCCATATTATCTAAAACTTGAGCTTGCATCTCTCTTTCTGTTAAAAGCCCAGATTTTTGTATAAGCCTATCAGCAAGAGTAGATTTACCGTGGTCTATATGAGCTATTATACTAAAGTTTCTTATCTTTTCTTGTCTATTTAAAGCCATTTTTATCCTCCATTTTATTTTAATTTCAAATTATAATATTATAACATATTTTAAATAAAAAATCAAAATTTATTAGTTTTATATTTATAATTTTTACTAAATTACATATTTATTTTTGCACCATTTTCACTTGATGTAACTGTTATTTTATTTTGTACCCTATTTTTTATTTCTTCAACGTGAGTTATAATACCCACGCTTATGTCATTAACTTGCAACTGTTCTAGTGTATTTATCACTGTGTCTAGAGTATTATTATCAAGTGTACCAAACCCCTCATCTAAAAAGAATATTTCTAAGGGAGCTTTATTTTTTAATTGTATCTTACTAGATAAAGATAATGCAAGGCTTAAAGATGCCATAAAAACTTCCCCTCCAGATAAACTCTTAGGGCTTCTTGCTATGCCTCCATTGTAGTGGTCTTTTATAACAAAACTATTTTCTATAAGCTCTAAAGAATACTTACTTTGGGTCATATTAAAAAGTCTTTTACTAGCATCTATAACAATATGCTTTAAATGTGTGTTAGCCACATATTCTACAAAAATACCACCTTTGTTTAAATCATAAAGCTCTTTTAATAAGTCTAGCTTTTTTTCTTCTTCCTTTATTGTTTTTTCTATTTTTTCTATTTTTTTAAATAAATCTTCTTTTTGTTGTATGTCTATTTTTAGTTTAGTTATATTTTCTATAAGCTCACTATTTTTAACAGACAATTCCTTTTTTCTTCTAGCTATATACTCTACCTTTTCATTTAATATATTTATATCCGTTTCTTTTTCTTCATCTAAAATTTTAAATTCCTTTTCAATTCTTTTTATATTGTATATGTAATCATCAAATTTTTCTTTATAGCTTTTTATTTTTTCCTCGTATAGCTCTTTTTTATCCTTTTTATAATAACTTTGTAATATTTTATTTTTATCTTTAAACAGACTTTTTTCTATAAAATTATCTATATAAGCAGACTTTTTATTAATACTATCTTCATTTATCTTTAGCTTTAACAAGTTATCGTTTATATTTTTTTGTAGATTATCTTTTTCTTGTAATATTTTATCAAATAAATCTTTATATTTCTGTTCATTTATTAAAATATCATTTATATCTCTTTCTATTGTTATTATATATTCTTTAGGCTCTTTATTATAAGATAAACTTTTTATTTTTATATCAAAATCTCCTATATGTAATATTTTTTGTTGTTTTTTAGTTACTAAAGATATTTCTTCTTTTTCTAAATCATTAATATTATTTAAAATCTCAGTATTTTCGTTATCAATATTACTTAGCTCTTTGTTTATATCAACATATCTTTCATTATTTTTATTAATAATATTTTCTATATTTAATATATTTTCATATTTTTCATAAAAATTATCTGTTTTTAATAATACATAATATTTATCTAAATCATTTTTTATTTGGAGAAATAAATTGTTATTATTATCTAGCTCTTTTAATTTTTCTTGTTGCAAACTTACTATACTTTCATTAGATATTTTTATGCTATTTAACTGTTGATTTAGTTTATTTAGGCTTTCTTCATAATCATAAATATTTTTTAAAATATCATTTTCATTAAATATAAAATTATTATCACCACCATTGTAATTATCTATTTTGTATTTTATACCAATAATTTTTATATTTTCAATATTTTTATAAATTATACTATTTTTTAATTTTAATTTATTTATGTAGTCTATATTTTGTGTAAATTGTTGCTCATTTTTTATTTTTTCATTATTTAAACTACTTATTATATTATCAAAAATAATTTTGATAGGATTTGGGTGTTCTATTGCCCCACATAAAGGGCAAGGCTTATTTTCTATTAAATTTTCTGCCAAATCTTTTAAAAGCTCTTTATTTTCTTGTATTTTTATTTGAACAGTGATTTCATCTATTTTTTTCTGTATGTCTATATTTTTAGTTAATGTT
>NZ_CAUWHO010000070.1:0-6974 GCF_963558545.1 uncultured Tyzzerella sp.
AAATTTTTATATTTTTATTTAGATACAATACATATTTATATTAAATATTAAAAATATAAAAAATATTATTCAAATGTATAGTTATAATATTATACTATAAAAAATAAACAATTAATAAAAATAAATTAGTAATATATGTAATTATTTTTAATATACATATATAAAAATAATTTTTAGGAGGATAAAAATGTATCCATATTTTTCAAAAAAAGATGATGATGTAAAAATAAAAGAAATAGTAAAGAAAGATGAAGATGATTTAATGGAAGATAAAGATGATTTGACAGAAAATAAAAAAGAACAAGAAGATTTTAGAAGATATATTATAGAAGCATTAGAAGAAGCAATAGAAGACCAGCATAAAAGTAGTATATACTATGAAAAATTGTATAATATGGTAGAAGATGAAAAGGATAAAGACACATTAAGACAAATAGCTCTTAATGAAATGAAATATAAAAAAATATTTATGGAATTATATAAAATGCTTACAGGTAAAGAGGCTAATATTGAAGATAAATATGAAAATGTAGATGTAGATGACAGTTTAATAGAAGAACTTCAAGAAAGTATAGAAGAACAACTAGAAGATATAGACTTTTACAGAATGCTTATGTCTTTATTTTCAGATTTACAAGTAAGAGATATGATATATGAAGTAATTTTAGGTAAGCAAAAGAATGCACAATTAATAAGCAATTTATATAATAAATATAAATAAAAAATAAAATATTATATAAAAAAGACAAAGTTATTTTAAATTTATAATTTTGTCTTTTTTTATATAATTAAGATGTTTTTATATTTTAAAATTAAAAATAATTCAAAAAACAACAAAAATATATAATATTTTACTTATAAATATTGTATAAAATAATATATTATATAAAAAATATATAAGACATTGACATCGATAAAAAACAGGCGTATAATAAATGTATAAAATGAAAAATAAAAATATGGGGAGGTTGTACATTATGATGAAATACTTCCAAAGATTAGGTAAATCATTAATGTTACCAGTTGCTTGCTTGCCTATAGCAGGTATATTAATGGGCTTAGGTTATATGTTTGACAAGTCTGTTATGGCAGGTGGCGACCCAGGAGCAATGTTTATTATTGCAAAATTTTTAGTAACAGCAGGTGGAGCTATAATAAATAGTATGGGTATATTATTTGCTATAGGTATATCTGTTGGTATGTCTGATGACCAAGAGGGTACATCGGCTCTTGCAGGGCTTGTTTCATTTCTTATATTTTTAACAGTTTTAGAACCAAGTATAATTGCCTCTTTAAGAGGTATAGATATTGCAGATGTAAATCCAGCATTTACAAAAATGGATAATAATAACCAATTTATAGGTATTATAAGTGGTATTATTGGTGCAAGTTGTTATAATAAATTTAAAAATACAAAACTACCAGATGCTTTAGCATTTTTTAGTGGTAAGAGAAGTGTAGCAATTGTAACAGGTGTTGTATCTCTTGTTGTATCTGTTATATTGTTCTTTATATGGCCTATTCTTTATACAGGGTTAGTAAAATTAGGTACAATTATTGTAGGTTTTGGAGCTGGTGGTGCAGGGGTATACGGGTTCCTTAACCGTTTATTAATACCTGTTGGCTTACACCACGCATTAAATTCTGTATTTTGGTTTGATATTGCAAATGTTAATGACCTTGGTAGGTTTTGGGCAGGTACAGGTACTCTTGGAGAAACAGGTATGTATATGACAGGTTTCTTCCCAGTTATGATGTTTGGATTACCAGCTGGTTGTCTTGCTATGTATCACACAGCTAAAGATAAAAATAAAAAAATAGTTTCAGGTTTATTTTTCTCTTCTGCTATATGCTCGTTTTTTACAGGTGTTACAGAGCCTATTGAATTTGCATTTATGTTTTTAGCACCAGGGCTATATTTAATACACGCTATATTAACAGGGTTATCTTTAGCAGTTTTAGCTTTGTTGCCAGTAAGAGCAGGTTTTAACTTTAGTGCTGGGTTTTTAGATTTATTCTTTAGTTCATTTACACCTTTAGCGCTTAATCCTTGGATGCTTCTTCCTATTGGATTAGTAGTTGGTGTTGTATATTACTTTGTGTTTAGATTTGCTATTAAAATATTTAATTTTAAAACTCCTGGTAGAGAAGATGAGCTAGAGGCTGTATCTAATGCTACTGCTAATATTTCTAAAGAAAGTAAAGATTTTGTAGATACTGCAAAAATAATATTAGAAGGACTTGGCGGTAAAGAAAATATTGTAACAATTGATAACTGTATAACTAGATTAAGAATTGAAGTAAAAGATATTACTAAAATAGATGAAAACAAAATTAGATTGGCAAAAGTTTCTGGTATATTAAAACCAGGTAAAAATGCAATTCAAATAGTAATTGGTACAAATGTTCAGTTTGTTGCAGATGAGCTTAAAAAAATAGCAAAATAAGTATAATAAAAAGGCTAGTTATAATTAGCCTTTTTATTATACTTAAGATTTAGCTTATATTTAATTTTCGTCTTTATTTTGTTCTACAACTTCTAGCTTAGACACGCTTATTTCATAAGCTGTTTTTTCTAAAACTTCTCCATTATCAAGTTTCTTTTGATAATTTCTGCTTTGCATACGTCCAGAAACTTTAATATTGTTTCCAACCTCTAACCCACTTGCAAATTTTGCATTTCTTCCCCATATAATACAAGGTATGTAATCAGATTTATTGTAAGAACGGTTTACGGCTAATAAAACATCGGCTATTTCTCTTCCAAAAGGTGTTTTTCTATACACAGGAGGCTTACAAACGTATCCATTTAGAGATACTTGGTTTGGATTTTTGTTAAAATCTAAATTGAAGTTTATATCTTTAACAAAAGTAGTTAAAACAAGGTGATTTTTATTATCGATAATATTATTATAAGAACGTATTTGTCCAGTAATTTCTATTATTGCACCTATTTTAAATAAGTTTTTGTCTATAAGTCTTTCAGATATAGTTATTGGTAATATATCTGATGTTTCACTTAGTCTAGATGTTTCTATTTTAAATGTATAAAAAGATTCACCATACATTTCGTGTGAAAAAGTGTAATCCGATATTATTTTACCAATAAGTGTTACTATGTTATTTTGTCTTAAATCTGTTTGCATTTTTAATTTCTCCCTTCAGTAGCTTAAAAAAATTTTTAGGATTTGTAACCTTTAAAATACTTATTCTAAAAAAATAGAGTATATACTAACATTTATATTACATATTAAGTATAAAAAATATAAATATATACATAATAAACAAAAAGTGTATAAAATGTTGAAAAAAAATAAAAAAAATGATAATATAATTTTATTAAAACTATAATGGTGATTATATGAAAAAAGCGATACTTATAATATGCTTTGGCAATAAAAATGTAGATGAAGAAGTAAAAAAATTAAAAGAGAAGATAGTTAAAAGTTTTTATAACTATGATATATATGTGTGTTTTACAAGTAGTTTTTTTATTAAAAAATATGGTTATAATTTATATGATATATTAGATAATCTTTATACACAAGGATATGAGGATATACTGTGTTTGTCTTTATTCACAATAGATGGTATAGAATATGAAAAAACTTTATTTTGTATAAATAAGTATAAAACAAAGTTTAAAAGAATAAAAATATCTAGTCCTTTACTGCATAATGAAACTGGATTTTTTGATATTTACAATTTTATAAAAAATAATTATGATGATGACAATTTAATTTATATATGCCACGGAACAGATGATAAAAGCGATTACAAGTATAAAAAATTATTTAGTATGTTTAAAGATGAAAATTTGTTTTTTGCAAATTTAGAAAGTATACCATATATAGAAGATACTATAAAAATATTAAATAAAAAGAATATAAACAGCGTATGTATTAAGCCTTTTTTATTATTTAATGGTAAGCATATACAAAAAGATATATCATATAATATAAAAAATAAATTAATAGATAACAATATTAATGTAACTTTAAGGTTAAAACCACTTTTACAATATGATGAAATAGTTGATATATTTATAAAGCGTTTAATGGAAAGTAAGGAGATTTAATGATAAAACATATAAAAAAGTTTTTGTATAATAAATTTGACATTATAGAACATAAATCTAATTTAAGAACAGAAGTTTTAGCAGGTGTTACAAATTATTTTACTCTTATATATTTGGTTATGCTTGTTCCAGAAATATTAATGAATGTATTTACTGGTGCTATATCAGAAGATGGAAGTATAATAAGAGATTTTGTATTAAGTAATGGCTTAACAGCCAATGAAATGCTCGTAACATTAACAGCAGCTTCTTTTATATGCTCTGGGTTAAGCTCAATAATAATGGGATATTTAACAAATTTGCCTTTCATTCAGGGGCCTAGTCTTGCAGTAGGTACATTTATAACATATACAGTTTGTATAAACTTTGGATATACTTATAACCAAGCTTTAGCTATTGTTTTTATATCTGGACTTATATTTTTTGTTTTAGCTCTTTTTGGAGCAGAAAAGAAGATACATAAATCTATACCTAAAAATATTAAATACGCGGCTACTTGTGGTATAGGGCTGTTTATAACATATCAGGGGCTGTTAAAATCTCATATAATAGAGCAAAGCTCTATTAACACTAATCTTTTTGATATTTCATCTATTACAAGTAATGATACAAAAACAGCTATATTAGCTTTAATAGGTGTAATATTAATAACAATACTCCATAAAAAACATATATATGGCTCTATATTTATAGGAAAAATAGTGTGTATATTATTAGCTTTTCCTTTAGGTCTTGTTACACTAAAAAATATAGATTTTTTTACATCTATAAATTTAGAAAGTGTACTTTTTGCACTTGATTTTAAAGGTATTATAGATTTTAGTAGTAGTGGGCTTTTATTAAAAACTTTTACAACACTTATTGTTGTGCTATTTTCTATATGTATAATGGATATATTTGAAACTATGGCTATGCTTATAGTTACAGATAACTTTGTAGAAATAAGTAAAGAAAGAGTTACTAACAAAAGGATACCTCAAATACTAGAGATAGATTCTATAACAACATCTTTAGGCTCAACAATAGGAAGTGTTACAGTATCTACATATGTAGAAAGTACGGCAGGTATTATGGAGGGTGGAAGAACAGGGCTAACAGCCATAGTAACTGGAATATTATTTTTACTGTCATCATTTTTATCACCTCTTGTTGCTTTAGTGCCATCTGCAGCAACAGCTACAACTCTTATAATAGCAGGTGTTTTGATGATGAGTATAATAAAATTTATAGATTTTGAAAATATAGATGAGGCAGTGCCAGCATTTTTTACAATGATTTTAATGCCACTTACTAATAGTATATTAGTTGGTATAGCCTTTGGGGTTATATCTTATGTTGTCATACAGTTATTTTTAGGTGGCTGGAAAAAAGTTAATAAAATACTGTATTTGTTATCAATATTATTATTAATATCTTTAATATATTTACCAAGATAAAATAGGAATAATCTATCTTTTTATTTAATATATTTTTATATACACATATAAAAACAAAATACAAAGGTAGGGGATTTTTTTGGGAAACGATAGAAAGGAATTTTATAAAAGATTAGCAGAAAATTCTTTAAGAGATATAAAAATACAAAGAGATATAAAAACTACAAGGACAAATACATATAATTATACTAATAGATATAAAAATAAAACTAAAAATGGTATGATAAGATTTGATGAACAAACAACACCAAACACAAAATCAAAATTTTTAACACAAGCTATAATATGTATAATAATATTAGGTGTATTTTATTATTTAGTAAATAGCAACTCTAGTATGGCTAATAATATAATTAATAAAACTAAAAATATATTAGAAAGTGAGCTTAATATAGATAGCAAAATAGCCGATATTTTTTCAAAATTTAATGTTAAAACAGGTAGTAATAAAAATGGTGTATCCATAGATGATGACATTATAGAACAAATGGAAAAGGAAATAGAAAATACACAAAAAAAATAGATAGCCTCAAGACGTATAACGTTGTTCTTGGGGCAGAAAATAAATGGATAAATCCAGTAGATGGTGTTATTACAGGGTATTTTGGAAATAGAGAAAACCCTATATTAAAAAAGCAAGAATTTCATAACGGGCTAGATATAGGTGCAAAAGAAAATACCCCAGTATACGCTGTAAAGTCTGGTATTGTAACAGAGGTTTCAACTTCTAAAACTTATGGTACATATATAAAATATAAAACTTATGATAATTATGAAATAATGTATGCACATCTTAATAAAGCATTGGTAAAAAAAGATGATATAATAGAAAGCAACCAAAAGGTAGGATTGGTAGGAAATACAGGTCTTTCTACTGGTTATCATTTACATTATACAATAGTAAAAGAAGGAGAATATTTAGACCCTATAAATTTTGTAGCTTTACCTAAAGCAAGTTATTTAAACTAATTAAAAAATAATGGGGGGTATATGTTAAAAAAAATAAGTATAAATTTGACGTTTTATGTTACATTAATTTTAGTAATATTTTTTAAAGTATATGATATATATTTATATTTTTTTATTTTTGTTTTTTTACACGAGCTAGGTCATATATTTATGGCAAAAAAGTTTGGACTAAGTATAAAAAAAATTGTTATAACGCCAATAGGACAAATAGCTGTAATAGATAATATAGAAAGATTAGAGCTATATAAAAGGCTTTTGGTAGTAAGTATAGGTGTTTTATTAAATATATTGTTAGCTTTATTTTTTGGTATGTTTACAAATGAAAAGATGCAGTTGATAAAAAATATAAATTTATCAATTGCATTTTTTAATTGTTTACCTATTTTCCCTTTAGATGGGGGTAGGTTTTTTTGCTATATTTTAGGAAGTAAAATAGGAGATTTAAAAGCTAGTATAATTTTAAAAAAATTAGGTTTATTTTTAAGTTTTAT
>NZ_CAUWHO010000071.1:0-6694 GCF_963558545.1 uncultured Tyzzerella sp.
AATAGTTAAATAGTCTGATAAGCCGTATTCTTCTAATTTTTTAAGATAACTATCCCATTCTTTATCTATGCCACCATTTAATATCCATTCAGCTTTCTTTTGATTTGTATATTTCTCTATATCTGCTTGGTATTTAGAAACAGCATCTAAATCTTCTTGAGACATAAATATGTTAGGATATACATATTCCATATTCATATCTTTAACATAAACAGAGTGTAATATATCAAGTCTTGCTTTAGCATCATCTGGCATAGTTGTAACAGTTCCATAGTAACTATCTAAAACAGCTAAAGGTCCGTTTACAGATTGTGCTTCTCTAACTTCAACTGGAGATTCACTTCCTAAATCCGAATGTTGTAATGTGCCATCTTCTTTTAATTCAAAAATATTAAACTTGCCATCTTCTCCATAAGTACCCCAATTATTTTGAACAGATTGAATTGGTTCATACATTAAATCTATCCATTTAGCTGCTAGCTCTTTATTCTCACAAGCAGATGTTAAAACCATTCTACCTACCTCTAAACCACCAGTAGCACTGCCATTTTGACGTACTGCATTTACCATACCATCTGGTCCCTTTAAAGCTGGTAATGGAACATAATCTTTAGGATTTGAAACTATATTAGCACTATCCCAAGTAAAAAATACACCATATCTTCCTGCTTTACCTTTTGCTACAAAAGTAGCCCAGTCTTGTGTAAATGCTTCAGGATCAAAAAGCCCTTCTTTTTGTATAGAGTTTAGCCACTTAATTCCTTCTTTATACCCTTCTTGTGTAGCCGTATATATTACCTCTTTATCATTTGTTATAGAAATATGGTCTGGTACATCGCCATATCCTTCACCAAAAGCACCTAGTAAAAATCCTGGGTCCTGGTCACCACCATTTATAATAAATGACATAGGTATAATGTCATCTCTACCCTCAGGTTTTTTTTCTTTAAAAGCTTTTAATGTATTATAAAACTCATCTGTTGTAGTAGGTATAGGTAAACCTAGTTCATCTAACCATTTTTTATTTATCCAAGGTATACTACCTATAGACTGTATAGCCTCTTTATCTTTGCCTAATTGTTCTATCCAAGGGAAAGAATATATGTGTCCATCTTCTGCTGTTATTAATTTTCTATACTCTGGATTTTCATCTAATATTTTTTTAAGATTTGGCATATAATTATCAATTAAGTCTTCAACAGGTATTATAGCACCTTGTTTTGCATATTTTAATAAATCATAATGCCCCATATTTGCATTAAACAAACCATCTGGTAAAGAGTTTTTCTTTGATAAAACTAAAGTTTTCTTTTCTGCAAATTGGCTAACAGGGTAACAAGTCCAATTTATATGTACATTTGTTTTTTCTTCTAGTCTTTTAAATATGGCTCTTTCATTAGGTTCTTGTGTTGTTCTATCTGGTGCATGTGTTATAAAATCAAGAGTTGCTGTTTCTTGTAAAGGAAAAGATACATTAGTTAAAACTTCTGTAGTTTTATATTCTTTTTTATTTCCACAACCTAATAATGTACCAGATAAAATAGCACTTGATAAAACAATTGCTAAACATTTTTTAAGTTTTTTCATAACATTTTCACTCCTTATAAAAATTATTTATAGTCTAACCTTTTAATGAACCAACCATTATTCCATTATCAAAATATTTTTGGAAAAATGGATACATTATTAAAAGAGGTAAACTTGATATAACAATAGTAGAATATTTTAATAATTCTGCTATTTTAGACATTTCTGCTGTACTTTCTATATCAGCTATCATACCAGGTCTTGGTTGATTTTGTATTAATATAGACCTTATAACTAATTGTAAGGGTTGTTTGTCTGCATCATCTAAGTAAATCATTGCATCAAAGTAGCTATTCCACATACCAACAAAAGCATATAAAATTAAAACTGCTATCATTGGTTTTGCTAACGGAAAGGCTATTTTTAAGAAGTGATAAAATTCACTTGCACCATCTAACGCTGATGCTTCTCTTAAATCCTTTGGCATATTTCTAAAGTATGTTCTTGCTAAAATAATGTTCCAAACATTAACTGCTCCTGGAAGTAATATAGCCCATATAGTATTTAGCATACCTAAATTATCTATTAATAAGTATGTAGGGATTAAACCACCACCAAAAAACATAGTTATTAAAAACATAATATTAAAAAATTTTCTACCTACAAATTCTTCCTTTGACATTGGATAAGCTGCTAAAACACTAACCATTGTTGTTATTATAGAAAATAAAAAAGAATATATAATAGAATTTACATAGCCTTTTATAATTAATTTATCTTCAAAAACACGTTTATAGCCATTTAAACTCCAATCACTAGGATTAAAACTAATACCACTATTATTAAGTACATTAGGGTCCATAAAAGAGGCAATAAATATATAAATAAGTGGTACTATTATAGATATAACAAATAGAGATAAAAATATATACAGTATTGTTACTAATATTTTATCTTGTAATGTATGATTTTTAAAAATTTTCTTTTTTGCCATAATATACCTCCTAAAGCCCTTCTCCATCATTAAATCTTTTAACTATAGCATTTACACTTATAATAAGTATTATGTTTATAATAGTATTAAATAATCCTACTGCAGTAGAAAAACTGTAATCTCCTCTTTCTAAACCAAGTTTATACACATAAGTAGGTATAATTTCAGATGTAACTAAGTTTAAATCTGTTTGAAGTGCATAAGCTTTTTCAAAACCTATACTCATAATACCACCTACACTTAGTATAAACTGTATTATAATAATAGGCTTAATACTAGGTAAATCTACATATTTTATTTGTTGTAATATATTAGCTCCATCTATAACTGCTGCCTCTTTTAATTCTTTGCTAGAATTTGCTAAAGCTGCTGTATATAATATAGAAGCCCAACCTGCACCTTGCCATATACCAGATAAAATATATATAGTTCTAAAAGTCTCTGGCATAGCCATAAAGTTTATATTATTATTTATTAATTTATTAACAGGTCCAACAGGTGATAATAAAAGAAATACTATCCCACATAAAACTATTACAGATATAAAGTTTGGCGCATATAAAACCAATTGAATTTTCTTTTTAATTTTATTACTGGAAATTAAATTTAAAACTAATGCTAAAATTATAGGAAAAGGAAATCCCCACAACAAACCATATATACTTAGCTTTAATGTATTTAATAAATATTCCATAAAGTCTGGTGAAGATAAAAATCTTTTAAAATGTTCAAATCCTACCCATTCACTACCTAATATGCCTTGTATAGGATTATAATCTTGAAAAGCTATTAATACCCCGCTCATTGGAAAATACTTAAATATTATAGTAAGTATTACTGCTGGTGCCATAAAAATTACGTATAGTTGCCAGTTTTCCTTTATATACTTTAATTTTTTACTTTGCATATATATCACACCCTTTTACTTTTATAACATTTTTATTGCTTTATTTTTTACTTTTTTATTTATTGTTGTGTTAAAGTATAAAAACAGGTTACACTTAAATAATTTTTTAACAAAGATAAGAATAATAACCCAAAAAAAACTATATTACATTTGTTTTTTATATCAGTATAGTGAATTTAGAAATATTAAAATATAAATAAGTATTTTTACACGATAAATTTTCTTATTGAATGCTTAATTGTATTGATTTTAGATTTATTGTCTTATCTCATAACAAATGTTAAAGCTTTGCTTAAATTAAGACTAAAAACACCAAAAATGGATTTTTCATCAACAGTAAATCTATCAGAAATAATTTAAAAATCACAGCCTAAAATTGATAACACAGACTACAAATTATTTCATATCATCAATAGTATCCAGCTTTATTTTAATTTAGTTCGTTTTCTCACTTCCGATAATCTCTAAAATATCTTCTTTACTTGGCATAACTTTTAACGCACCTTTTTTTGTGGTAATAAGTGATGCACCTGCATTGGCAAATTGAAGTATTTTTTTTAACGTTATATCATCAAACAATGAAATTTCATTGTCCAAAACAAAACTTAAAGCACAGCCAAAAAATGTATCTCCTGCACCTGTTTTTTCAATGGTCATAGCAGGATAAATTGGTGCTTTTTCTTTTGCATTTCTTGTATATGCACAGCTTCCGTTGTCTCCTAGGGTAATAAATATCAGTTGAATATTTGGATATTTTTCAAAGAGTTGATTTGAAGCTTTATCATAATCATTATGACCAAGCGTAAATTCAATTTCATTATCTGATATTTTCAGTATATTGCATTTTGAAAATCCATATTCAATTTCAGTTTTTGCATTATCAAGATTATCCCACAAAGGCTCACGGAGATTAGGGTCAAATGAAATTAAAGCTCCGCTTTTTATTGCCGTATCGATAGCAAACCTTGTAGCTTTGCGAACATCACTATGAGTAGACGAAAGTGTTCCAAAATGGAATATCTTCGACTGTTTTATCAAATCTGCATTAACTTCATCTTCTGTTAGCATCATATCTGCACCTGGATTTCTTATAAAACTAAATTCTCTTTCACCACCTGCTAAAGTATGAACAAATGCAAGAGTTGTTGGCACTGATTTATCGACAACCAGTCCGTCTGTGCATATTCCTACACTTTTAACTGTATCAGAAAGCTGCCTACCAAACATATCATCTCCCACTTTACCGATAAATGCTGTTTTCTTTCCCAATTTTGAAAGCATCGCAAGCACATTGCAGGGTGCACCTCCAGGATTTGCCTCAAACAATTGATTTCCCTGTGGACTAATTCCACTTTCGGTAAAATCTATTAACAATTCACCTAGAGCTATAACATCGTATTTTTTCATTTTATTTCACCTCATTTTTTAATATATAAATTGTAATTTTACCCAAACAATGGTAACTTTTTCATATTTTATTTATCCTATTATTCAAATAATTGGTTACTTTATTGATTATACGTTATCAAAAAATTAGTTATGTAATCAGTTACTTTTAATTATATGGTACTGCATAACTAGTTATTTGTAAAGACTTTTTTTATTTTTGTAACAAAACTATAAAAATATAACTCTTTTTTTGTGCATCTTGACAAAATCAGTTACTTTATTGATTTTAGTAAAGTACTGTGCTATAATAATACAGATAAACGGAGGTGTAAAATTATGGCAGATAAAAATGTAACTTTTGCAGATATAGCTGAATATACAGGATTTTCAAAAACAACAATATCAAGATATTTCAACAACCCAGATTCTGTTACACTTGAAAATCAAGCTAAAATTGCTCATGCTCTTGAAGCACTTAATTATAAAGAAAATAAACTTGCAAGAGTTATGGCAAATGGTAAAACAGAAATAATAGGTGTTATCATTCCAAATCTTTATATGCATTATTATTCAAATGTTCTTGACCATATTATTTCCACATATGAAAAAAATGGTTATAAATTTATTGTATTTTCAGGAAATGACGATTCTGACATTGAAAGAAAATACATTAATGAACTTATTGCATATAAAACAGAAGGAATGATAATTCTAAGCCATACACTTTCTTCAAAAGAATTATCCGAATATAATATTCCGATAGTTGCAATAGAACGTGAAGATAAATATATCTGCAGTGTAAATACAGATAACTACATGGGTGGTGTTCAGGCTGCAACTGTTCTTGCAAAAAGTGAATGTGACATACTTATACATGCAAATTCCGATTTTTCTGAAGATGTCCCATCACACGGGAGAATAAAAGGATTCATAGATTTCTGTGAATCAAACAAATATGACTATAAAATCTTAGTAAAGGATTTCGGCAACACATATGATGAAAATCATAACATAATTAAAAGCCTGTTTAAAGAAATAGAAGATGAATATACCGTTAAAAAAGTAGGTATTTTTATGTCGAATGACACTTATGCAAATATTCTTCTAAATATAATTATAAAAAAATACGGTACTCTACCCGATAAATACAAAATTGTAGGTTTTGATAATTCGCCAATTTCAAAAGAAGCCATAGTTCCGATAACAACTGTTGGTCAACAAGTGGATAAAATTGCAGATGAGGCAATGAAAATTCTTCTTGTTCAAATAAACGAATATAAAAAACGAAAACCCAAACCTCTTTCAAACCCAATTCACAAGGTTCTTACTCCTATTTTAGTTCGCAGAGAAACAACAAAATAAACAACCATATTTCAAAAAACAATACAGAAAATATTTATTTTGTTATATAAACTAAATATAGTATAAATATGTATATTTAAGAAATAATAAAAATTAAATGCGACAAAAAATACTTTAGAGCATTGAAATCTAATGTTGATTTTGAAGTTTTTAATAAGTGGGTGTAATGGGGTTTTGTTAATAAATTAGAAATATAAATAAAAAAATATAGGAATAGGAGTTTTTGATTATAGATACTACAAACATTTAAAATAGAACCTTTATTTCTAGTGTATATATTGCTTTTTAAATATTATTCTATAATAAAAAATAAAATAAAACTATATTTTATAGTTGTTTTATTTTACTAGTTATTTATTACAATTCTTTTAAAAATTTTAAGTGTTAAAATAAAATAGGAAATAAAAAATATTAAAAATATACTAATTGTATTTACCCATAAATCTATATTGTTCCATACTTTCATTAAATATATTTTAGCTATTTCCATATAAAATATTATTGTTAATATATAT
>NZ_CAUWHO010000072.1:0-6333 GCF_963558545.1 uncultured Tyzzerella sp.
TCTGCTTAAGAAAATCCACTTTACGGTGGGTTTTTTTTCTAAAAATTATGAAAATAGCTATATTTATAAAGATAATGATTATTATGTAATGATAGGAAATTTTAATAATAGTACTGATGCTAATAATACTATGATAAGTAAAAATATTAATGGAGAAGTAGTACATATAGATAATAGTATTGGAATATATGATAATAATCATTTATTAGCAGTATATAAAAATAGTATTACAATAAAATCAAACGATTATATATCACTATTAAATAAAAAGTATAGAAATTTAATTAATATTATTTGTAAAAATAATAGTTTATCGGTAATAAATACATTAGATATTGAGGAATATTTATATGGAGTTGTACCATCTGAAATGCCATCATCTTGGCATAAAGAAGCCTTAAAAGCACAAGCTGTTACTGCTAGAAACTATGCTTATGCCAATTTAGGTACACATAAAAAAGATGGATATGATGTTTGTGATACTGTCCATTGTCAAGTATACAATGGTGTAAACAATGAAAAACAATCTACAACAGATGCTATAAATGAAACAAAAGGTGTGTTTGCATATTATAATAATGAATTAATAAATGCAGTATATTCATCATCTAGTGGTGGATATACAGATGATGCAGAAAATGTTTGGAATAACAGCGTACCATATTTAAAAGCAGTTAAAGATGAATACGAAGAAGGTGCTAAACAATGGACAAGAACATTTACATTTGATGAACTGTCATCTATGGCATCTATAGGTACGGTCAACGAGATTATTTTGGAAAATTCATCTGTTACAGGTAGAGTAAACAAATTAACACTTATAGGCACAAATGGTGAGAAGGTGTTAGAAAAAGAAGAAGTAAGAACTTTTTTTTCTAAGCACATTGGTGGTAGTTTAGATAGCAAAAATTTTAAAATGCTAAAAGCTAATAATTATATTTCTGCAAATAGTAAACAAGATAATATAGAAAAAGATAATACTATATATGCTATTTCATCTAAAGGTAGTAGTGCTATAAATAGGGATGTTTTTGTAATAGATAAAAACACTACTTCATCAGAAATAGATAATATGTATGTTATTAACAAAAACCAAAATATATCAAATTTATTACCAAAAAATAAAGATGATTATAACACAAATAGTAATATAAATTATGTATCTAAGCTAACAAGAAAAGACTCAAACTCGGTTACATTTGTTGGCAAAGGCTGGGGACACGGTGTTGGTATGAGCCAGTATGGAGCTAATAGCTTAGCAAAAAAAGGATATAAATATGATGAAATATTAAAATATTACTATACAGGGATAGAAGTTAAATAAGGAGAAAAATATGAAATTAAAAGATTTTTACTTTGATTTACCAGAAAGACTTATAGCTCAAACGCCTTTGCAAGATAGGACAAGCTCTAAACTAATGGTTGTTAATAAGGATACAGGAGAAATAAAACACGAGCCTACTTTTAAATCTATATTAAGTTATTTAAAAAAAGGAGATTGCCTAGTTTTAAATGATACAAAAGTTATCCCAGCTAGGTTGTTTGGCAAAAGAAAACATACAGGTGCTAACATAGAAATATTATTGCTAGAAAGAAAAGAACATAATAAATGGGAAGCTCTTGTAAACCCTGGTAAAAAAGCTAAAATAGGAGATATTATAGTATTTGGAGATGGTATACTAGAAGGTACTATTGAAAATATTGTAGATGACGGAAATAGGATTATAAGTTTTAAATACAATGGTATATTTGAAGAAGTTTTAGATAAATTAGGACAAATGCCTTTACCACCTTATATAAAGGAACGTCTTGAAGACAAAAATAGATACCAAACAGTATATGCTAAAAATGATGGTTCTGCTGCTGCACCAACAGCAGGGTTACACTTTACAAATGAGCTTTTAGAAGAAGTTAGGTCTAAAGATATAAAAATAGCAAAGCTTACATTGCACGTAGGGTTAGGCACTTTTAGACCTGTAAAAGTAGATAACATACTAGAACATAAAATGCACTCAGAATATTATAGTTTAGATGAACAAAATGCTAAAATTATTAATGATGCTAAAAAAAATGGTGGAAGAATAATAACCGTAGGAACTACTAGCACAAGAACTTTAGAATCTATTGCAGATGAAAATGGCTTAGTAAAAGCTGATAGTGGATACACAAATATTTTTATATACCCATCTTATAAATTTAAAATAGTAGATAACCTTATAACAAACTTTCATTTACCAGAGTCTAGCTTAATAATGCTTGTTAGTGCATTTTCTACTAGAGATAATATAATTAATGCTTACAATCAAGCTGTTTTAAATGAATATAGATTTTTTAGTTTTGGAGATGCAATGTTTTTAACAAAGTGGTGATAATATGGACTTATTTGAATATCAAAGCCAAAAAATATTAAAAAAAGAAGCACCTTTAGCAAATAGATTAAGACCTAAAGCTTTAGAAGAATTTATTGGGCAAGAGCATATAGTTGGAAAAGATACTTTGCTTTATAGGGCTATAAAATCAGACAAAATATCATCTTTAATATTATACGGACCTTCGGGAACAGGGAAAACAACTCTTGCAAAAATTATAGCAAATACTACAAAAAGTGTGTTTTTACAAATAAATGCTACCACATCTGGTACTAAAGATATTAAAGAAGTGGTTGATAAAGCTAAAACAACTTTAGCATTAAATGGTAAAAAAACTATATTGTTTGTAGATGAAATACACAGGTTCAATAAGAGCCAACAAGATACATTACTACCATATGTAGAAGATGGTACTATTATTTTAATAGGAGCTACAACAGAAAATCCATATTTTGAAGTAAATAGAGCATTAATATCTAGGAGCATTATTTTTAAGCTAGAGCCTTTATCTATCAATAATATTAAAAAAATTATAAAAAGAGCAATAGAAGATAAAGAAAATGGATTTGGTTATTTTAATATAAAAATAGACGAAGATGCCATAAATTTTATGTCTAATATATGTAATGGAGATGCTAGAATAGCTTTAAATGCAATAGAGCTAGCAGTTTTAACAACAGAAAAATCTAAAGATGATATAATCCATATAAATATAAAAATAGCAGAACAGTGTATACAAAAACGTGCTATGAACTATGATAAAAATGGAGATAATCATTACGACACTATATCAGCTTTTATAAAAAGTATGCGTGGGAGTGACCCAGATGCAGCAGTTTACTATCTTGCTAAAATGTTATTATCAGGAGAAGACCCTAAGTTTATAGCAAGAAGAATTGTTATATGTGCATCAGAAGATGTGGGAAATGCAGACCCTAGAGCATTACAAGTGGCAGTATCAGCATTTCAAGCAACAGAAATGATAGGTATGCCAGAATGCAGAATTATTTTATCACAAGCTGTTTGTTATGTTGCAAGTGCTCCTAAAAGTAATTCGTCATATATTGCTATAAATAAAGCTATGGAAGATGCAGAAAATGTTAAAATTAAACAAATACCACCATATCTTAAAGATGCTCATTATAATGGCTCTACTAATCTTGGAAATGGAATAGGGTATAAGTATGCTCATAATTATGAAAAAAATTATGTAAAACAGCAGTATTTGCCAGATGAAATAAAAGATAATATTTATTATATTCCATCAGATAATGGATACGAAAAAAATATAAAAAAATGGTTGGATTTTTTAAAAAACAATTATGATAATTAATATAATACTTAGTTTATTGACATAATTAAATATATATTATAAAATTAAATATATACTTTATGATAGGATGTGATATTATGAAACTATCTCAAAAAGCTAAAAATATTAATCCAGCTATTACACTAGCCTTAACATCTAAAGCGATAGATATGATAAAAAATGGTATAGATGTTATAAACTTTAGCTCTGGTGAACCAGATTTTGAAACACCCGATTATATAAAAAAAGCTGGTATAGATGCAATAGAAAAATTTTCTACATATAGTAATTCTGATGGATTAAAAGAACTTAGAGAATCAATAGCTAAAAAACTATATAATGAAAATAATATAAAATATAGTTATGACCAAATTATAGTTTGCCACGGTGCTAAGCAAGCTTTAAACAATGCTTTTTTTGCAATATTAGATGAAGGTGATGAGGTTATAATACCTGCTCCATATTGGGCAAGCTATCCAGAGATTGTAAAAAAGTGTGGGGGTAAGCCTGTTTTTATTTATACACAAAAAGAAGATTTATTTAAAGTAAATGTAGATATGTTAAAACAAGCTTTAACACCTAAGACAAAGGCTATTATAATAAATAGTCCAAATAATCCTACAGGTATGGTATATAAAGAAGAAGAGCTAAAACAAATTGCAGATTTTGTAATAGAAAACGACTTATTTGTTATATCTGATGAGCTGTATGAAAAATTAATTTATAGTAATAAAATTAAGCATACAAGTATAGCATCTTTAGGTAAGGAAATATATGATAGAACGATAGTTGTAAACGGTTTTTCAAAATGTTATGCTATGTCTGGTTGGAGGATAGCATATACAGCATCTAATAAAAAAATTACTACTATTATGTCAAATGTACAAAATCACACAACATCAAGTGTTAATGTTATAGCACAAAATGCAGCTTTAGTAGCTTTAACATCTAACAACCCTATTTTAGATGATATTTTATACGAATTTAAAAAAAGAAGAGATTATATAGCACAAAGAATATCAGATATACCTATGCTTAGTTCTTTAAGACCTAAAGGGGCATTTTATCAATTTATAGATGTATCTAAACTGTTTGGGTATACAATAGATGATATCACTATAAAAGATAGCGAAGACGTAGCAAAAATTCTTTTGGAAAAATACAAAGTTTGTGTTGTTCCTTGTAATATGTTTGGATATGATAAATATATTAGATTATCTTATACTACAAATATGCAAAATATAGTTGAAGGGATAAATAGAATAGAGCAGTTTGTAAAGCAAAATTTTTAAAATAAATAGGTTGTATAATGTATTTAGTGGCAGTGAAAAAAATCACTAAAGCTAAACATTATACAACTTTTTTTGTTTGTGCAATTTTTTAGGAGGGGAAATATGAATGAATTAAAAATAACACCTGAAATAGTGAAAAAAGAAAATAAAACAGAAGTTATACTTTATCTAGAAAATGATTATATGTGATGTCTTTATTGTAATAATAAAGAAATTGGTTTAAATGGTTATCAATAATGTGATTTATCTTTATTAGGGATTATAGAATTCTTAAATGTAGATATTTTAACATTGAAAAAGAAAAGATATATCTGCAGAAAATGTAAAGCTAACTTTTCTTTTCAAGCACAAGGAAGATTTAAAAGAAGAATTTTAGACGAAGAGTTTAAACCATTTTTAAGGATACTTTTAGATAAAGAGATAGTTAAATTTCAAGAAATTGAAAAAAAAATAAAAGATGATTTAAAACTTTCCGATGAATGGAAGTGTTTATATAAAAGTAAAGTGATTACACTTATTAATATAAAAACTGCAGAAATAAAAGAATTTACTATGATAAATAAAAAAAGAAATAGGAGATATAACAATTTAACTATTACAGAAAAATTTATAGATTATATTCCTTTAAATCGAAAAAAAATACCTATAGTTGACCAGAGATATATAAAAAAATATAGAAAAAATAAATTAAAAGGAGAATAAATATGTATTTGGGAATAAGAAGAAGATTAGATGATTTAGGTAGAATTGTTATACCTGTAGAAATGAGAAAAAGTTTAAACATAGAAAATAAAGATTTAATAGATATTAGGTGCGAAAATGGAGCAATTATATTAACACCTATATTAACTTTAGACTATAATAAAATCAAAAAGATTAAAGATTATATAAAAGATTTATTTGGAGAAACAAATTTATATATAACAGATAATAATAAAATATTATATAGTAATTTTGAAAATGAGATAGGTTCAAATTTAGAAGAAGTTATTCATAAAATACCTAAAGATGAACTTAGATATTTTGAAAATATATTAGTTGATAATACTGAAATTGGAAGTATATATTTATCTTCAAAATATAAAATACCAATGGAACAAATAAAATTATGTAAGCTACTTGCACATACTTTAAATTAAAATAATTGTGGTTAAGAAATATTATCAAATATAGGTGGAAATATGAATACGATTAGCTTGATTGGAAGATTAGTAAAAGAGCCTGTTATTTCCGAGATAAATGTACAGGGAAATATAAAGAAAATGGCTAAATATACATTAGCTGTTGAAAGAGAAAATAGCAAAGATATAGACTATATATGTTGTTCTGTTATTGATAAAGGTGCAGAATGGATAGAAAA
>NZ_CAUWHO010000073.1:0-5930 GCF_963558545.1 uncultured Tyzzerella sp.
ATATTAGAAGTTTTTAAAATATATTTTAAAATATCAGTATAATTATTTATATTAGGTATAGTATCTTTAGGTATACTTTCTATGAGATTAAAACAATTATCTGGGATTACATTTTTTATATTATGAATATTATCTTTAAAAAATGCTTGTCTTATAGCTGTTGCAGAAGCTATATTTCCTTCTATACTATTAGAATGAAAAGAAGAATTTTCTCTTAATATAGTCTTTGGGACAATATTACTATTTAATTTTTTTATAGCTTTTAAATATTCTATTGATAAAATATTATTTGGTTTATTTAAAAAATCTAAAGGTTTGTTTAAAAAAGTTTCTAGCGCCTTTAATCTAGCTTTAGGAAAAGATAATCCATCATTTAGAAATTCAGATAAAAGTTGTTTAAATTTTACTGGTTCATTTGATAGAATGTTAGAAATTTCTAAAAAGTTTTCTAAATTACCTTCTTCACTACCAAAGCAAATGTTATTTACAATACCTGTTTTATCTAAAATATCAATAGCTCCTAAAGAAAAAAGTTCAGCAGAGGCTGTTGCAAATATTAAAGGTAATTCTAATACAATATCTGCTCCATTTAAAAGAGCCATTTTAGTTCTTAAATATTTATCAAAAATAGCAGGTTCTCCACGTTGAGAAAAATTACCACTCATAACAACTATACAGTATTTACTGTTAGTTTTTTGTTTAGATTTTTCTATATGTAATTTATGCCCATTATGAAATGGGTTATATTCTGTTATAATTCCTAACATACTTATATCCTCTCTTATGTTATAATAGTTAATTATACCATAAAAAAGGTATAAATATAAATAAAAAAAACAATAAATTATACTAATTTTATAAAGAATAAAAAAATCAATAATATTAATTAGAAATTGTTTTATAAAAATTTTCTATAAAATCGTTAAAATACACAAAAAATACTATATACAAGGTTAAATATTGAAAAAAAATCCTAGATGTGCTACTATATAAATTGTCTTATTTAATAAAGAAAGGAATACTTTATTTATGGAAATAAATATTAAAAAGAGAGATGGAAGCTTTGAAAAGTTAAGCGTTGAAAAAACAAAAAAAGTTATAGCTTTTGCCTGTGAAGAAGTAGAAGGTTGCTCTCCAGAAGAATTGGAGCTAGATGCAAAGCTACAATTTAGAGATGGAATGACAACAAAAGAAATACAAAAAACATTAATACAAACAGCTATTGAAAAGGTTATATACACAGAAGATGATGGGTATGGAAATATAGTAAAAAAAATAAATGTAAATTGGCAATATGTAGCTTCTAGGTTATTAATTTATGATTTATATAAAGAAGCTGCAATAAATAGAAAGTATAACCACTTTGGTTATGGAAATTTTTTAGAATTAGTTAAAATGCTTGTATCTAAAAATTTATACGGAGATTATTTGTTAGAGCATTATACAGAAAATGAAATAATAGAACTTGGCGAGTACATAAAAAGTGATAGAGATAACTTATTTAATTATGATGGGTTAAATTTGTTATCTAAGAGATATTTAGTAAAAAGCTTAGATGGTGAAGTTTTGGAATTGCCACAAGAAAGATTTTTGATTATAGCTATGCATATAGCTATACCAGAAAAAGATAAGAAAATATATTATGCAAAAAAGTTTTATGATATTATGAGTATGCTAAAAATGACTGTTGCAACGCCAACACTTGCTAATGCAGGTACTCCTTTTTATCAACTTAGTAGCTGTTTTATATCAACAGTTGGAGATAATTTGTGGTCTATATATGATGTAAATCAAAAATTTGCTCAAGTATCTAAACACGGAGGAGCTTTAGGTATATATATGGGCAAAGTGCGTGCTTTAAATAGTGATATAAGGGGAAATAAAAATTCATCTGGTGGTGTTATCCCTTGGATAAGGTTATATAATGATACAGCAATAGCCGTTGACCAGTTAGGTAGAAGAAAAGGTAGTGCATCTATAACATTAGATATATGGCATAAAGATTTATATGACTTTTTAGATTTAAAGACAAATAACGGTGATGATAGAAGAAAAGCTCACGACATATTTCCAGCTCTTAGTATTCCAGACTTATTTATGAAACGATTAGAAAAAAGAGAAAATTGGTCTTTATTTGACCCTTATGAAGTGAATAAAAAAATGGGTTATTATTTAGAAGATTACTTTGATGATGATAATAACGAAGAATTTACAAAAAGATATATAGAATGTGAAAATAATCCTAATATAAATAAAGTAGTAACCCCCTGCCTTGATATAATGAAAAAAATATTAAAAAGTGCAGTAGAAACAGGTACACCTTTTATATTTTTTAGAGATACAGTAAATAAGGCTAATCCTAATAAGCATAAAGGGATAATATACTCTTCTAATCTTTGTCACGAAATAGCTCAAAATACAAGTGAGAGTATTTTGATAGAAGAACTACAAGAAGATGATATTGTTACAACAAAAATAAAGTCGGGTGATATGGTTACTTGTAATTTAAATTCTATAAATCTTGGAAGAGTTTCAAAAGAAGAATTAGAGGACTGTATACCCCTTCAAATAAGAATGCTTGATAATGTTATTACACTTAATAAATTGCCAGTGTTAGATGCTAGGGTTACAAGTGATAAATATAGAGCAATAGGTTTAGGTACAAGTGGATACCATCATTATTTAGTTAATAATAAAATAATATGGGAAAGTGAAGAACATCTTAAAGAAGCAGATTCTTTATTTGAAGAGGTAGCTTACAATGCTATAAAAGCATCTATGGAGCTAGCTAAAGAAAAAGGTGCTTATAAAGCATTTGAAGGTTCTGAATGGCAAACAGGGGAATATTTTGACAGAAGAAATTATACATCAGATAGATGGAAAAAATTAAAAGAAGATGTAAAAACATATGGTATAAGAAATGGATATATAATGGCAGTTGCACCAACGGGTAGTACATCTAACATAGCAAATACAACAGCAGGTATAGACCCTATATTTAAAAAATTTTTTGTAGAGGAGAAAAAAGGTATATATGTACCAAAAACAGCACCAAATTTAAATGATGAAAACTTTTGGTTGTATAAAGAAGCACACTATATAAAACAAGATTGGAGCATAAAAGCTTGCTCTCTTAGACAAAGACATATAGACCAATCACAGTCATTTAATTTATACATAACACCAGAGCTTAACGCTAAAGATATATTTGATATGTATATTAATTGTTGGAAAACAGGTATAAAAACTATTTATTATATAAGAAATCAGTCTTTGGAAATGGACGAATGTACAAGTTGTTCTAGTTAATACGGAGGTTAATTATGATAAAGAAAAAAATATTTAATGCAGAAGGAGAAAGAGGTACATCTAGCATAATAAATGGTAATACAACAAACCTTAGAGAATGGAACAGAATAAAATATGATTGGGCAACTAATATGTATAGAACAATGCTCAATAATTTTTGGATACCAGAGGAAATAGCATTAAATGAAGATGTAAAGCAATTTCCATACCTTACAGATGGAGAAAGAAATGCTTTTGATAAAATAATATCTTTTTTAAACTTTTTAGACTCTATACAAAGTGAAAATTTACCTAACTTATCAAGATATATAACAGCATCAGAGGTTTCATCATTATTAAATATACAAGCATTTCAAGAAGAAATACACGCACAAAGTTATTCTTATATATTAGATACAGTTACAAATCCTATAACTAGAGATAAAATATATGATATGTGGAGAGAAGATGAACACCTTTTAAATAGAAATAAATTTATAGCTAGTATATATGAAAATTTTAACCAAAATCCTACAAAGGAAAATTTTATAAAAGCTATTATGGCAAATTATATACTAGAAGGAATATATTTTTATTCTGGTTTTAGCTTTTTTTACACTTTAGCTAGACAGGGTAAAATGACTGCAACAAGTACGATTTTTAAATATATTAATAGAGATGAAATAACACATCTTGTTTTGTTTCAAAATATAATAAAAGAAATAAAAGTAGAAAATCCAGATATATTTACAAAAAGTTTAGAAGAAGAACTTAGAAATATGATGAAAACAGGTGTCCAACACGAAATATCTTGGGGACAATATGTAACTAATAATGAAATTTTAGGGTTAAACAATGATTTAATAGAGAAGTACATAAAATATTTATCAAATTTAAGATTAAAAGCAATAGGGTTAGAACCATTATATAGTGATATAAATCAAAACCCTATGGCTTGGATAGAAAGTTTTTCTAAAATAAATAATACAAAAACAGATTTTTTTGAGGCAAAAGTTTTAAATTATACAAAAGCAGCAGTATTTGATTTTGATAGTTTAGAATAATAATATAAATGATTACTCTTACTTATTTTATTGTAAATTTATAATATATTTTTATATATAAAAAAAATTTTGAAAAATGTATATAAAATTTTTTTATGAGAATTATCGAGAAAATGAAAAAACTGACAAAAAATACTTTTAAAATGGCATAAAATACAGCACATATCACATATATTCGAGAATATATTAGGAAGTGTTATTGAGTATATGTATAATACATACAAAAACAATACTATAAGAATTTTAACGATGACTATATAATACTAAATGTATATTTTAAAAAATAAAAATTTAGAATATAATCATTTTAGGAGAGGTGATTATATGTTTAAGGGTATTAAAAAAATTAACATTAACTATGACATCAATAGTAACATAGAAGTAGAATACAAATTTATAGAAAGTAATATAGGCAATAATATAATTTATGGGTTTAGTATAAAATCTAAGATTATAGGCACAAAAGAGATTACTAAAAAAGAATTTTTGGATTTTACAGATAATTTTGAGTATGCAAAAAACATATTTAATAGTTTGATACAAAATAAAGTTTTACCATTAAACCTTATAAATGTATTAGATGATATTACAAATTAATTTTAAAAATAAGTACTTATTTTAATAATAAGTACTTATTTTTATTTTTTTGCATATTTTTATATAAATATATAAGGGAGGATATATATGAAATCAGAAAATAGTATAGATTTTAACAATATAAGTTTAATTTTAAATACATTGAAAAATATGAAAAAACAAGATGAAAAGGAAGATAAAAAAGAAGATAATTTATTAATGAAAAGTTATAATAATACTGCTTATATAAAAAATATACTACCTTTAATAACAGATGATAATGAAAATATTTATAGAATAATAAGCTGCCTAGAAATAAATCAGTTAGTAACTAATTATAAAAAAACGTATCAAACAATAGATAAAGAAAAAGTGATAGATTTGAAAAAAGAAGCTTTTTTATATATAAAAAGTAATCTAAATGAAAAAAATAAACATATGGCAGATTTGGCATTAAAATTTATAGAAATTAAAGAAATAATGAATAAAAATTATAAAAGAGGTGTAAATAATGGATTATAATAAACTTTTTCAACAAGAAGCTTTTAAATCAATAGATAAAAATATATTGGAAAAATTTAAAATGTTAATAGAAAACATAAAAGGAAAAAATACAAATGATATAATGATACAAATAATGAGTTTCTACAACAGTATACCAAAGGGAGCTAATTTATCAAAAGAGGAAAGCAATGCTCTTATACAAACAATTATTTTAAATATGGATAATAAAGAAAGAGAAAATTTTTTAAATATGTTAGATTTAATAAATAGTTAAAAATAGAGTAAATGACAATTAAACTATGGATAAAAATACAAAATATATAAAAAATTACTATAATTTTATAAAGTAAATATATATAAAAATGGCTATTAAATATGTGATATTTTTAGTTACTTGTTTTATATATAATACTTTACAAAAAAAGATAATTGTTATATCATAATAAGTAAAGATTAATAAATTAATTTATTTATTAAGGTTATTTTATATAAATCTTT
>NZ_CAUWHO010000074.1:0-5908 GCF_963558545.1 uncultured Tyzzerella sp.
GTAAAATTTGTAATATATACTATATACAACATGAATTTAATATAGATAATTTATATCCAAATAGAACAGAATTAAAATTAAATGGATTTGACAACCAAACATATACAATAGAACAATATAACTTAGAAAGTAAAGTTGTTGATATATTATCAAAAAATAATTTAAAACAACTACAATTTATAGATTTAAAACAAATAATAAATTTAGATAAAACAGAAGGGTTATTAATAGAAAAACAAATTACTTTAGAAGATTTATTATTTAAAAATATTTATAATATAGTTTAAAGTAGATTATATAATTAGAAGATACAGGTAAACATTTAGATAAATCATTAAATCAGATATGGAAATGGAGTAATGCAGGGGATTTACTATTAGATTCTATAAGATTTATCCCTTTAATAGGAGACGGAGTAAAGGAATTAAATAAAATACCATTTAAAGAAATAGGAAATAGTATAAAAAATGGTATAAAAGAAATACCAAATATATTAAAAAATGCAAAAAATGGAATCGATAACTTTGTAAGTAAATTTAGTAAAAAAGGTGTACAATAAACAGCTAAAATTTGGTATCAACAAATATGTTAAAATAAATGGCAAATTCTTTTAATAAAGGTTTTGAAGATGTATTGAATTTTGGAAAACCACAACAATGGGCAAAAGAAGACCTTAAATCTTACAATTATGATACTGAATTAACTCCAACTATAACAATAGAAACAGGTTTATGGTATCCACATATAATAATAAGTAATTGCCAAAATATGAGAAGAGATACTAGTGTTTAACTTGGATATGGGAAATGGAGTTCAAGTCTACAAGAAGAGTTAAGTTATATAGTAGAAGATTTTAGAGCAGTTGGGTTTAGTGATGATATTATGAAACAACAATATAAAATGTTAGATATGAGAGGATTAATATAAGATGAACATATTAAAAGATTTGAATAATAGATGTAATATATCACAAAATGAAGAAAGTTCTAATTTTTTAGAAATAAATAAATTAAAAACCTTTTCTCAAATAGATGTACCAAAAGAATTTTTAAATATTATTAGTGAAATGTCTGAAGTAGAGATAAATATAGATAATTACAAATATCTTAGATTATGGGGAGCTGAAGGTTGTATAGAAATGAACTCTGCTTATGAAATTCAAAGGTATATTCCAAATTCATTAGCTATAGGAGATAATGAAGAAGGTAGTGCTATATTATATGTAAATCATAATAATAAATTTGGAATATATAAAATAGACTTTAATGATTTAGATATAGAAGAGTTAAGTTATGTTTCGAAATCATTATTTGATTTATTAGTTAATGGTATTGGTTTAGATATAATATAAAAAGTAAAATGGATTATACTCAAAAAAGTAGATAAGCTAAATTTTGAAAATATAAATTTAAGTGGTAGAAAGATAACATATTCAATAATGAGAAAGGGGAAAATAAATGATTTAGTGAAAATATTATAATTAGAAGCAGTATTAAAAAATACAAATTTAAAAAATGTAGATTTAAGAAATACTAGAAATAAATTAGATACTATATTAGAAGATAAAATAATAAAAATATTTAACAAAAATTATAAAAGTTATGGTACAAGAAGAATAAAAGTTGAACTTGAAAAGTTAAATATTGTAGTATCAAGAAGAAAAATAAGTATAATAATGCATAAATATAATTTAGTAACAAAATACGTATTAAAATACAGAAAGTATAAAAACAATAAGTATAATGAAGATAATAATATCGTATGCAATAGGAAAAATAAAGATAGTGAACTAGTATTAAAAGCATTAAAAAATATAAAATATCCAATAAATAGAATAAAAATACTACATATAGATAGAGAACTAGAGTTTAAAAATAGTAAATTGGATAAGTTTATGAGAATATTTAATATAAAGCACTCTTTAATATAAAGCACTCTTTAATATAAAGCACTCTTTAAGTAGAAAAGGTTGACCTTATGATAATGCAGTAGCAGAAGCAATATATAAAACAATAAAAACAGAATTTATTTTTAATAATAAATTTAAAAATATAGAAGAATTAAATTATAAATTTTTAGAATATGTAAACTGGTATAATAATTTAGGATATATAAATATTTAAATTATTTATCGCCAATAACTTTTTGTACACAAAAAGTTATGTAGATTTTAAGTTGTCCCTTTTTATTTTGTATAATTTACCCTTGCCATTCCAATAAATTAATTGAAAAAATAATGGATAAAGAAAGTAAACAAGCACATATTTTTAGTAATGAGAATATGTCAGATAAAAGTAATAATAATATCGGATTTAATAAATTACAAATAGATTTAAATATTGTAGTATAGATGCTTTTTTAGATTATAGTGGAGAACTAAAAAGTGCAATTTTGATAGAAAAATATTAAGAGGAGTGTTAATATGAATAATAATGAAATAAAAAAATTATTTACAGGTAAATTTATATTAGGTGATAGTGAGTCAAAAAAAGTTTTAATATTAGATAATAAAATAGATGAAATAAAAAATAATTTAAAATTAAATCCCAATTTAAAATTTTTATTGTTAGATTTGCTTATTATGAAAGCGATAATAGAATTAAATGATGAACAATATAATTTTGAAACTATAAATAAAATTTATGAAATTGATAATTTCAATTTAAAAGCATTAATATTAGAAATGAGAGTAGAAAATTGGGTTTATGGTACAATACGAGAAAAAACAATAAATAAAATAAATAATATATTATCAAAAAATGAAGAAATTGATTATAGATATTTAAGTATATTAAAATATTATGAAGCTTTTTATAATGTTGAATTAAACAATTTAAATATAGGTATTAATTTTTTAGAGCAATCATTAAAATTTTGGAATAAAAATTCAAGTTCTTATAGATTATATGGTTATATTTTGAAAAAAATGAATATTTTAGATAAAAGTAAAGAAATGTATATGTTAGAAAAATCAAATAAAAATTATTATAAAATAAATAGGAGTGATTATAATTGGTCTGATTTTGATTTATATCTATACATAATAGCTCAGAATTTAGAAATTATAGAAGATATATGATAACAGAAATTAAATCAAGTAAAATAAATAATAGCATATGATATAGAAAATTGGGAATGGGAATGGAGTAGTGTAGGTGATTTAGCATTAGATGCTATAGAATTTATCTCTTTAATAGGAGATTGGAGTAAAGGCAGCAAAAAAAATACCATTTAAAGAAATAGGAAATATATTGAAAAATGCAAAAATGGTATTGATAATCTTATGAGAAATAATAATTATTAATAAAAAAATGAGAATTTTAATAGAAGAAAGTAATGTTAAATTTATTAAAAATATTATAGACCCAAAGAAAATTAAATTTATGCAAAGTTCTATCAAAAAATCAAATTGGAGAATATACTGTTTTAGAAAATGAAAAGGCATTAAAAAGTGAAAGATTAAGTCCAAATTACTTACCTAAAATTAGAATTTGGAAAGATAGTAAAGGTAATTTATGGACTTTAGATCATAGAAGATTAAATGCATTTAGATTAGCAAATTTAAATAGTGTAGAATTTGTATGGGCTGCTGAAGATGAAGCTGAAAAGCAAATGTGAAAATGACAACTAATTATAATGGCAATAGTATAAAATTAAAATTATGAAATGGTAAAAGTATTATAATTAAGTAAGTTAGGAGATTTATATGAAATTATATGATTATATAAATAATATATCAAATGAGGATGATTTTATAAAATTTTTAGAAATGTTAAAAAATGATATTTTAATTAATAATGATGAATGGGTAAATAATAATATTACTTCATATTTAGATAGTATTTATTCCTAGGTTGAAGATATGGATGGATATTATAAAAATATAGGAATTGAAAAACCTAAAGATATTAATTGGAAGTTTATAGCGATGTTGTTATATATTGGTAAAATATATGAATAATAGTTAATTTATAGCTACATATACAATGAACTTAATCAAACAACAAAAGTAGAAACATTTGATGGAAATGTTCAAATCAATAAGTATGATGCAGAAGGCTTATGCTATGAAATAGAAGAAAACGGACAACTTGTTCAATTTATTTTCAATATAAATAAAGAAGTAATAGCAAGAAAAAGAAAATAAATGTACACGTATACATACGTGGTTCGTAAATTTTAGCTAGTAGTAATGACCACTTAAGGACTTATTAATTTTCTAAAAGCCCTCTAGCAGTCTGTATATCTTTATTATGAGTGCGATGCTTGGGGTAATGTTACAAGTAAAAAGAAACAATAAGAAATATGGTTAAATTTAATGGACAATATTCACCAATAAAGATATGTGGGGCAAATGCAAAGCATTTGAGTTTTGCATTAGCAAAATCTGATGAAAGCTAGACCATATAACACATAAATATTATTTAAGAGCTAGATTTTATAATCTAGTAATATCAAGATTTACTGGGTAAGATACATACAGGGGAGATGGACTTAATATATACAGCTATTGTGCTAATAATAATTTTAAATATTATATCTAGTGTAGTAATTTTATCTTTAGTACCGATTGAAGATAAAAACAAACTACTAGATAAAATAGAAATAAAAGCTTATACAAAAAAACAATTATAAATTTAGCTATAATTTTAATTGTTTTATGTATAACTTTAGTGTATAATAAAATAAATCTTTCTTTTTGTATTTGTATTTAATTATTATGCAATACATTAATGTTAATGTTAGGAAAGATAAATAATTCAATTAGATATAAATACTTTAAATGAGTTTTTAAATGAATATTATTTGTATTTTAAGGAGTAATTTTATTATGAAAAAATTCAAAAAAATGGTAATGTTATTTGCAACGGCAAGTATGATGGTTTTAGGAGCAAATAGTATATCTTATGCTAATAGTGTCGGTATTACTGAAGAAGGCGTATCTCATATTGAAGCCAGAAAAGGTACACATCATCTATCTAATTCCTCTATTTCAGGAAAAGGTTATGAAAATGTATATGTAGATATTCGTTGCCCAGATGATAAGGATACGCATAACCGTACTAAAATTCATTTTTATAATAGATCATCTGAACCAGTTACAGTAAGGGCTTATGGACAGTCTATGACAGTAAAAGCTTGGAGTGGAAATAGCTTTAGCTTAAATGTATCTCATGGTTCATTACCTATTACAATTAGGGGATTAAATGATAACAGTAATCAAGTTTTAAAAGGAGAGCTTTCAGTTAAATCTTGGGCTGAACAGTAATATCTAATAAAAAGTAAAATTATACAATATTATAAAATAAATATATTGTATAATTTTACTTTTTATTAGATATTATTATCGATAATTTATGTTAGGTATAGGTGATAAAATTTCAAAGTATCTTTTAATACTAAGAGCAAATATAAAATATTATTTAGAGGAGATATATCAAGTTATATCTAAAAGATTATTTTAAGGTTAGCCTAAATCAAAAGCAATACACAATGATATGTTATTACATATTAAAAGTAATAATACTACTGAGAATTTTGTATCAACTTCAAGTGATAAGTCAATTGCTATATAATTTATAGATAAAAATGGATATTTATATTAATATAAATTCAACTTATGGATAAAAAGTATATTTTACATAACAAATGAAATTTTGAATTCTTGGGGGAATAAAACTATCTGATATAGTTGTTATATATAAAATATATACTTTGAATAATAAGTGGAATTTAATTAAAAGTATATTATTTTATATTAGTATATTTTACATAATATTTTTTATTATGGGTATTCCAATTTTTATTGTTTATAAATATCATTCTGAAATACTATGTACTCCACTAGTTACAATATATCGTATATTTTTATTTCCTATATTAAATTATTTAGGTATTTTTATGTATA
>NZ_CAUWHO010000075.1:0-5776 GCF_963558545.1 uncultured Tyzzerella sp.
AATATTTTTTTAAATTTTCTAATATATAGTTACATATTAATTTACTATCATCACATATCCCTATATTTAACATATATACTGCTCCTTATTATTATATATATATATTATATCAAATTTATTATATACTTACAATATAATAATACTTATTAAAATTTAATAAATATTATTATATTGTATAATTTTATTATTATTTTATGCCACATATAAAGATTTAATATTATTTTTATATAAAAAATGTATTTGTTTTTTATTTTATTTATGATATAATTAGTAAAAAATGGATTTAGGAGGAATTTATTATGTGTAAAAAAACAATTGTAACAATTTGTAGAGAATTTTGTAGTGGTGGTAAAGAAGTTGGTTCTAAACTTGCTAGTAAACTAGAATGCGAATTTTATGATAAAAACCTTATATCTTTAGCAGCAAAAGAAAGTGGATTTACAGAAACATTATTTGAAGATATTGATGAAAAACCTACAAACAGCTTTTTATATTCCATAGCTATGGGTACACCCTCTACAACCGGACTATTCTTCCAAAATAACGATTTTTTAACAAATGATAAACTTTTTGGTATACAATCTGAAGTTATAAAGCGTATAGTAAATGAAAAATCTGCTGTTATAGTTGGTAGATGTGCTGACTACATACTTAGAGAAGAAAAAAACCTTGTAAAAGTATACCTTAGAGCAGATATTGATTTTAGAATTAAGCGTTTATTAGAAATAGACAAAGAAGTTGATAAAAAACACGCCGAAAATGTACTTTATAAAACAGATAAAAAAAGAGGACACTATTATAGCTATTATACAGGTAGAGATTGGAGCAACACTACAAACTATGATTTAGTTATAAATACTAGCAAAATTGGGATAGATAATTCTGTAGACTTAATTTTAAACTATATTAATTCTATGCAATAATATGTTAAGTGCATCTAAATATTTTTATAATATTATTAGGTGCACTTTTTGTTAAATATTTAGTTATTTTTTAAAATATAAATCTATTATTTTTTCTGCTAAATACTTTCTTTGGTTAGCCTCGTTAATAATATTTAATAAAAATATTATTAAATTTGTTCTATCTTCTTCATTTTTTTCTACACTAGATAAAAAATTCTCCACATCTTTATAAAAATTATTATCTGATATCTTTTTATTATATATAAATTTAGTGTATATATCTTCTATATTTTTTTCTTTATTTTTTAGTATTAATCCTATATCATTTATAGAAAGTATAGATTTTAAATGATATATTAAAATTAATAATATCAAATGTTCTTTATTATATTTTTTTTTATTGGGTGGAGATAAAATTTTATCTTTTGTATAATTATTTATCATTGTTTTTGTTATTATTTTTTGGTCATCATTTCTTTTATAAGCATTAAGGCTATCATCTATAAATGTAGTAACTTGGTCCATATATAATTCTATATTAGGTATTTTATCTATATTTATATCTTCTATATTTATGTACTCCTTTAAAACATCTAATATTTCTTTTTCATTCATATTATTTCCTCCATAAAATATAATTCTCTTAACAAATAGTATATCAAATATTATAAAACTGTCAAATAATATCTATAATATTGACAATATCTATTTTTAGTGATATTATTATTACATATTAAAAATTAAATATAATGTTTTGTACAACTGGCGGTATGTGAATTAACACAGGGGAGTACAAAATTTATTAATCGTCCGTCTGGGTAATTTTTTATTGCACAGGTGGGCTTTTTTATTTACTAATTTTATTAAAAAGGAGTTTTATTATGAAAGCATTAATTAGTGTATCAGACAAAACAGGTATTGTAGATTTTTCAAAGCAACTAGAAGATTTAAATATTGAAATTATATCGACAGGTGGTACATATAACCTACTTAAAGAAAATGGTATAAAAGTAACAAATATTTCTGATGTTACTGGTTATCCAGAATGTTTAGATGGTAGAGTAAAAACTCTACACCCTAATATACACGCAGGTATATTGGCTATTAGAGATAATAAAGAACATATGGAGCAAATAGAAAAATTAAATATATCTCTTATTGACATAGTTGTTGTTAATTTATATCCTTTTAAACAAACTATTTTAAAAGAAAATGTTTCTTTAGAAGAAGCAATAGAAAATATAGATATTGGTGGACCTAGTATGCTTAGAGCTGCTGCCAAAAATTATCAAGATGTTTCTGTTATTACATCTAATGAAGACTATAACAAAGTTTTAGAAGAGCTTAAAACTAATGGCAAAGTATCTAAAGAAACTAATTTTTATTTATCTGCCAAAGTTTTTAGCCATACGGCTCATTACGATACACTAATAGCTAATTATATGAAAGAAAAAGCAAATTTACCTAAATATGACGATACTATTACTATGACTTTTGAAAAAGTTCAAGATATGAGATATGGAGAAAATCCTCATCAAATGGCTTGCTTTTATAAAGAAATTGGACATAACAAAGGTATGCTTACAAACTTTAAACAACTTCACGGAAAAGAAATGTCATTTAACAATGTAAATGATACAAACGGTGCATTAGACCTTTTAAAAGAATTTGATGAGCCTACTATAGTTGCTTGCAAACACTCTAACCCTTGTGGTGTTGCTAGTGCTTCAAGTATATATGATGCTTATGTAAAAGCATATAATGCAGACCCTACTTCTATTTTCGGAGGTATTGTTGTATCTAATAGAGAAATAGATGAAAAAACTGCCCTAGAAATGAATAAAATTTTCTTAGAGGTTATACTAGCTCCTAGTTTTACTAAAGAAGCTCTTGATGTATTAACAAAAAAAGCTAATATACGCTTATTAACTCTTGATAATATTGATAAAAAGCAACCTGTAACTGCTTTTGACATTAAAAAAGTTTCTGGTGGTATACTGGTACAAGATATTAATAATGCTCTTTTATCTCAAGATGAATTAAAAGTTGTAACAAAAAGAAAACCTACAGATAAAGAAATGGAAGATTTAATATTTACTTGGAAAATAGTAAAATATGCTAAATCTAATGGTATTGCCTTAGGTAAAAATAAACAATCTATTGGTATAGGTAATGGACAAGTAAACAGAATTTGGGCAACAAGACAAGCCATCGAACACGGACAAGAAATGATAGATAAAGATGTTATAAAAGATAGTGTATTAGCATCTGATGCCTTTTTCCCTTTTGATGATTGTGTGAGAGAAGCTATAAAAAATGGTGTAACTGCTATTATACAACCAGGTGGCTCTATAAGAGATGAAGATTCTATTAAGCTTTGTGATGAGCATAATATAGCAATGGTATTTACAAATATTAGACATTTTAAACATTAATTTTATATTACTTAAATAATTACTTATTTTAATTTTTTAGTATTAATATTCATATAAAATACCCCATATATTATTAAATAATATATGGGGTATTTTATATGACATTTTTTGTTATAATTAAATATTGTCTTTTAATTTAAAATCTGACACAGAAGCATAGAATACTTCAGCTTGACTTGAAAGTTCTTCTGCTGCAGCTGCAGATTCTTCGCTAGTAGCAGTGTTATTTTGTGTAACAGTTGCTATTTGTTGAATACCTTCTGTAATTTGTTTAATAGAAACTTCTTGTTCTTTAGATGATTTAGCACAAGAAGATGTAAGATTAGAAATTTCTTCTATTTGTTTTACTATATCTATTAAAGATTCGGCTGTATGGTTTGCAATTCTAGAACCTTCAGATACTTTTTCTACAGAACTTTTAATAAGCTCAGTAGTTTCTTTAGCAGCTTGTTGGCTTCTTGCAGCAAGGCTTCTAACTTCTTCTGCAACAACAGCAAAACCTTTACCGTGTTCCCCTGCACGAGCAGCTTCTACAGCAGCATTAAGAGCAAGTATATTTGTTTGGAAAGCTATATCATCAATAACTTTAATAATATTAGATATACTATTAGAAGAAATATTTATATCTTCCATAGCTAATAACATTTTGTCCATTTGTTCACTACCATCATTAGCACTATTTCTAGCTTGTAAAGCAAGCTCACTAGCTTTTTCTGAGCTAATAACATTATCTCTAGATTGTTTAGAAATAGTAGTTACTGTTGAATTAAGCTCCTCTACAGAACTTGCTTGTTCTGTTGCACCTTCTGCTAAAGATATACTAGATTCTGATATTTGCTTAGAACCAATAGATACTTGTTCTGCTGATGATATAATATCTTTTGTTAAAACATTAAGGTTTTGAATAATTAAGTTTACAGATTTTTGTATTTCTTCAAAATCGCCAAGGTAATTTCTATCTATAGAAATATCAAAGTTTTTGTTAGCCATTTCATTTAATGTATTAGATATTTCTGTTATATAAGAATCAATAGTTTCTGCAGTATAATTTACAGTTTGTTTAATATTATTAAATTCACCTTTATACTCATTTGTTATTCTATGAGAGAAGTTACCCACAGAGAATTGGTTAAGTGCATTTTGAGTTTCCTTAATAGGTACAACAACATTTTCTACAAAACGGTTTAATCCTTCTATTGTATCTTTCCATTGTCCTACATATTTAGATGTATCAAGTCTAAATTCTAAATCACCTTCATTAGCTGCATCTATAAGACTTGATATGTCATTAGATACACTTTTAAGTGCACCTTGAACAGCAATAACACCCTCTTGAATAACAGCTTTTTCTCCTGGAAAGTCTTTAACTTTTACATCAAAGTTACCGTTACCAAAATCTTTAATTCTATCTACTACATATAAAGAATCTTCTATTAATTGATTTGTAACTGTATTTATAGCTTCAGTAGCTTCATTAAATGAGCCTTCATATCTAGAGCTGTTTATTCTATAAGATACATTACCTTCTTCAAATTGATTTGAAAGGTCATTAATATCATCTAATATGTATTGGAATGTTTCTGACATATCAGCAATAGCATTAGATAATTCACCTATCTCGTCAGTAACATTTGTTCTACAATTATTTTCTAAGTTACCTCTTGCAACATTTAAAGCAATACCTTTTAATTTTTCAATAGGATTTTTAATATCCCTTGATAATTTATTACCAAATAAAACTACAAAAAATTGTATGATAATAAATACAACTAAAAATTGTGTTATTCTTACTAAAGATTTTTTCTCAGATAATGAAACATCATTAGATAAACTTTCAAAAGCTTTTAAAGGAGTATTATATATAGCTTTAAAAAAGTTATTACCTATTTCTGTTAACTTGTTATCAAGTTCTTCTGCCCTTGCTTCATTTCCTTCTATCCTAGCATCAACATATTGTAAAAAACCATTATAGTATTCATCTAATAAACCTATTGTTGATGTAACTAAGTCTATTTCTTCTTTTCTAGACTCATTTTTGTTATCACCATTTATAAGATTAAGGTATTCTTCCATATGTCCTTTTGCTATTTCATAAGCTTCAGCCATATCTTTTCTTATAGTGTCTCGTGTACTAGCATCTATCTTTGTTAAATGATTAAAAGCTGTTACTCTTAAGTTTGTAACATCTTCTATAACTTCTATGCCTCTAGTTACAGCTTGTTCATTTGAATGTATAGATGATTTATAACTATTATTTGTATAGTTTATATTGGTTACTCCCATTATACCTAGCATAAAAACTAAAATAGATATTAGCCCAAAGCAAATAATAAATTTAACTTTGATTTTTAAATTTTTGTACCAATGCATTAAATTCACCTTCTCCTTTAATTTTAAATAATTTTTTGTAATTTAACTTGGATAATATAGCTATTT